>JABMRB010001343.1 GCA_013202865.1 Candidatus Nealsoniibacteriota bacterium
AAATGGTCCACAACGTCGAAAAATGGGGCAAGGCAGGATACGGCGAGAAGGTCTGGCGGTTGGGGGTCCGCGACGAGGTGCCCGCGCTGTTTGTCGGCATGAACGGCATCGACGAAGAGTTCCGCAATCGCGATGAATTCGCCGACAAGGGACTCTACGATAACCGGCTCGATCAGCTCGTCGACGCGCTGAAGAACGTGATGAACGACTTCGGCGGCCGCGGCAAGTGCTTCACCAACGTCTACCCGATCCGCTATCCCGGCACCTGGGACACCAACGCCGAACAACGCGAAAAGGAAGACCCGGAGAAATGGGTCCGTGCCGGGGCCGCGTTCATCGCCGCCGATATGGTCCAGCAATACATGCGGGCGCCCGAGCTGCGGTGGGAAACCGCCATGCGCGACGACGACGGCGGGCTCTCGCTGATCAGCGCGGGCATCCGGGCGGTGACCACGGCCGAAGACAAGCAGAACCAGTTGCAGCAGCGGATCCAGGACGTCCAGAGCCGGTTGCTGCAACTATCGCGCGACTGGGTAGTCGATCCGGACGCCAACGTCGACCGCGAGAAACGGCTCCGCGCCGCCCGCCGTGTCGTCGATTGGCTGCAAGCGAAAGAGGATGCAGTCTATTATCGCGTACACGCCCTGCAAGAATCGCTCTCGGTCAGCGAGGGCGACGAGTTGCAACTCTCCGATTGCATCGACACGCAGAGTCGGCGTCACGGCGATCCGCTGCCGCGTCAGCTTCGCACTTTCCTGCACGAATGGGCCACCGTGGGCGTGCCCAAGCGGTGGGAGGAATTCTGCGATTCGCACAAGGAGGGCGGACCCTGGCTCGACCCGGCCGACATCGGCGCCTTCTCCCGGTTCCTGCGAGACTACCTCCTGACCGACGAGGTCTTCGACCAGATCGTCGATCAACTCGAGCCGGTGGTCCACCTAAAAACCCGGGATGAGGCGGCCCGGCGACGCGCCCGCCGGAAGTACACCCGCATCATTCTCAACGACTACGTAATGAACCCCGGCCCCAGCATCGCGGCGATCAAGCCGCCCGCAGGACAGTCGGGGGGCAGTTCAACTGCCTCCACATCGGAACAGAAGAAAGAGGACGGCAACGACTTCGAGCGGTTCGGGCTGATGCGCTCGTTCGTCGAGCGCTGGTGCGATCGGGTTCCCTGGGCACTGGCCCTCGGAGCCGGCGAACACGTCAAGCTCCCGCCCGGCAACGGCCAACTGATCGAGATCCTCGGACCATTTGAGAAGTAAAGAACAAGTGAAGAGTGGTGAGTGGTGAGTGAAAACAGCGGATGGTGGATAACTCCCCACTCCCCACTCCCCACTCCCCACTATCCACTATCCACCACCCACTATCCACCACCAACCAACCATGCACGTACTCTTCGCAAATACGGGGGTCCAGCTCGTCTGTGTCCCGTTGCGCGGCGGAAGCCGCTATCAGACCGCACAGATCGGCTACGGGTGGCAACGGTGCCAGTGTGGCACAGCGTCCCCTGCTGCCGGCGGCACTGGTGTTGAGGGCGAAACGCCCCGCGTCTTCCCCTACGTCCAATGGCAGGTAATCCAGTCCGGCACGAGCAAGCTCTTTCTCGCCGTCGACACCACCTGCGGCGACCCCGAGGTGGGATACTTCTGCGAACCGAGCGCGCTGACCAGGGACTTCGTCGTCCAGTTCGACGGGCTGCTCGACGCGCAGGGCAAACCGCTCAAGGGTATCCCGTCGATCGAGTTGTGCGTCCGGCCGGCCACCGCCACCGCCGGCGACGCCAAGCACGTCCACATGGTGATCGACTTCGGCAACAGCCGCACCGGCGCCTTGCTGCTGGAGTTAGCCGGCGAGATCAGCCAAACGCCCCAGATGCTCCCCTTTGAATTGACCAACCGCTATCACCTCGACGCCTGGAACGAGGACGGCGAGTTCGTCAGCTCGCACGACGCCCGCTGGTTCTCCTCGAAGACCCACTGGTGCAACACACCCTATCTACCGGCACTGACGCAGCGAAAGACTGAGTACCACGCCACCGACCAGCGCGAGGGCTCGTCGGGTTGGTTCGGCCGCGGGAAGAAGAAGGACAAGCAGACGAAGGTCGAGGTGCTGGTCGCCCCGCCGCTGTTCGACGATCTCTCCATGGTGCGGCTGGGACGCGAGGCCGACGACGTCGTCCAGGTGATGCGGGCCGAGGGCGACATCCGAACCGGGCTGAGTTCGCCCAAGCGATACCTCTGGGCCGACGACGCAAGCTGGCTCGAAGGGGCCAACTGGCACATGGCCGACCCGGGCGACCGCTTCGGCAAAGGCGTCTACGCCGCCACCCTGCAAGGCCCCTTCCTGCGATACACGCACGAGGACGACCGCGATTTCCTCCTCGAAAACGACGAACCGGCCGAGCATGAGTACGCCACCGATACGCCGATGAAACCCCGCCATGCCCCCCGTTGCATGATGACGGCCGCCATCTACGAACTGCTCAGCCAGGCCTACAGCTACGTCAATTCGGTGCCTTATCGCAACGCCTCGGGCGACGCCGGCCGCACCCGCGAACTCCGCACCATCACGCTGACCTACCCCAGCGGGATGATCCAAGAGGAGCAGAAGCGGTTCGCCGCACAGGTCAACAAAGCGATCCGCATCTTCTCCGCCACGCTGGGCAAGAATCAGGGGGTCGAGCCGGAGCTGAACCTCAGCATCGACGAAGCCAGTGCCGTACACTTGACCTACATCTGGAGCGAGATGCGGATGCTCGGCCAGGACCCGCGACTCTGGTTCAGCACGTTGCGGCAGGACCGCGGCCAGACGGCACCCCCGAAAGAGGAGGAGCCGGAGCCCACAACCGCCTCGCCCGCCGGCCGACGACGCGGACGCCCCGGCGTCCAACGCCCCGGCGCCGCACGCCGCCGCACCGGCCAGAAGGAAGAGACCTTCGGCGATAAAGCGAATGAAATCCGCATCGCCTGCATCGACATCGGCGGCGGCACCACCGACCTGATGATCGCCAAGTACAACTTCGAGTCGAAGATCGACGACGCCATCCGCGGCCAGGTTATCCACCAGGACGGCATCTATCTCGGCGGCGATCAACTCGTCAAACGCCTGCTCGAAACAATCATCGTCCCCGCCTTCGCCGACGTGCTGGCCCTGGAAGACGAGGACGTGCAACTGCTGTTCGGGCCCGAAGTGCCCCGCAACCGCGAAATCCGCTCGCAACGGGTCAACTGGATCAACCGGCTCTTCGTCCCACTGGCCCAGGCCTACCTGGACAACGCCGTGGACGACGTCACCGACGAGCCGATCACGCATACCGATCCGGAAGTCGTCGATCCGACGATGGTCGATTCGCTGCAAGAGGCCTTCGATAAGCTCCGCGGCCCCGGCTACTATAACGCCCAGCAGGAACTCGATCTGACCTTCGACCGCGGCGAGTTCGAGGGCGTGGTCCACGACGTCTTCGACGAACTGTTGTTCGACTACTGCCAGCGGATCGTCGACCAGGAAGTTGACATCGTGCTGCTGGCCGGCCAGCCCTCGAAGCTCAGCTACATCCAGCAGCTTGTGCAGATGTACGTGCCGCTGTCGCCCTCGCGAATCGTGCCAATGCACAACCACTACGCCGGCAACTGGTATCCCTACCAGGACGAGAAGGGCCACAACCCGGGCGTGATCATCGA
>JABMRB010001344.1 GCA_013202865.1 Candidatus Nealsoniibacteriota bacterium
CGTCGAGGTTGATGTGCAGTCCGACGACCGGGTAGCCGGCCACCGGGCCCTTGAGGATTCCGCGGCGGAAGCCTTTCTCCACGGCCGGGATGTATTCCTTGGGGATCCGCCCGCCCCTGACGCGATCCTCGAAGAGAAACGATTCCTCGGCGTCGTGCGGCAGCACGTTGAACGTGCCGACGACGTGGGCGTATTGCCCGCTGCCGCCGTTCTGTTTGCGATGCCGGATGTTGAAGGGAGCCGACCGGGTGGGGGCCTCGCGGTAGTTGACCTTGGGTCGGCCGACTTCCACCGCAACGCCGAACTCGCGGCCGATCCGCTGTACGTAGATCTCTAAGTGGAGCTCGCCCATGCCGGCGATCAGCGTTTCGCCCGTCTCCTGGTCGGTGGTGACTTGGAACGTGGGGTCCTCGCGCCGGAACTGCTGCAAGGCCTTGCTGAGCCGGTCGGCCCCGTCGCGCGCGGAAGGGGCTATCGACACGCGAATCACCGGCTCGGGTACGAACATGTTCTCGAGCGTGCAATAGCGCTGCTCGGAAGCGAACGTGTCGCCGCTGGTGCAATCGATACCCAGCACAGCGACAATGTCGCCGGCCGACGCCGTGTCGATGTCTTCTCGCTGGTTGGCGTGCATCCGCACGATCCGGCTCAGCCGCGTCTTGCGACCGGTCCGCTGGTTGAAGTAGGTGCCGCCCTTGACGAGCGTGCCCTGGTAGATCCTCATGAAGGTCAACGCGCCGAACGGGTCCTCGACGATCTTGAACGCCATGGCAACCGCCGGGGCCTCCGGGTCGCAACACAACGAAAACTTCTGCACAGCGTCCTTCTTCCCCGGGCCGCTGTGCGTTAAGCCCGTCGTACTGGATTGCAGCGGCGAAGGCAGGTAGCGGACCACGGCGTCCAACAGCGGCTGCACGCCCTTGTTGCGGAAAGCCGATCCGAGGAAGACGGGCGTGAACTCCAGTCGAATCACCGCCGCGGCGATTGCCCGGTGGATCAGCGGCTCGGAGACCGGCTCGTCGGTCATCAGTAGCTCCATCAGCTCGTCGTCGTACATCGAGAGCGCTTCGAGCATCTCGGCCCGTGCCCGAATTGCCTCGTCGGCCAATTCGGCGGGAATCGGCTCGCGACGGACGTTTTCGCCGTTGGGACCGTCGAAATAGAGGGCCTCTTGCGAAACCAGATCGACCACGCCGCGGAAGTCGGCCTCGCTGCCGATCGGAATCTGCATCATCACGGCGTCGCAGCCAAGTTTCGACCGCAATTGCTCGGTCACACCGTAGGGATCGGCACCGGCGCGGTCCATCTTGTTGATAAACGCCAGCCGGGGGACCCCGTAACGTCGCATCTGGCGATCGATCGTCAGCGATTGGGCCTGGACACCGCCCACGGCACAGAGCACCAGCACGGCCCCGTCGAGCACGTGCAGGCTGCGTTCGACTTCGACGGTGAAGTCGACGTGGCCGGGCGTGTCGATCAGGTTGATCGTCGTGCCCTTCCAGTCGACCGAGGTCGCGGCGCTGGTGATCGTGATGCCACGTTCCCGCTCGAGATCCATGTGGTCCATGGTGGCACCGGCGAAGTGAACCTCCTGCGTGCGGTGGATGCGCCCGGTATAGTAGAGGATGCGCTCACTGAGCGTTGTTTTGCCCGAGTCGATGTGGGCGGAAATTCCGATGTTTCGCAGGTTTTTGAGGTTCATTAGTCCGGACACTTACGCTTGGCTGTGGTTACTTCTCGATAATGCTCTCGGTTGCCGCTCGAACGGGTGGGGCGGTAGCCCACTGCAGGCTAGCCCGTACTGGGTGTATCTCAGCGCGGTGTGGTTGCGCGAAGTCGGCGGCAGGTCTTGGTGGAGGCACGTCAACAGGTCGCCCGGCTCCCCCGACGAACCTGTGACCCTGCGTTTATAGGGGTTTTAGAACCCCTATGCGCGAAGAACCAGCGGCAGGTTGGAGACGAAGCACCTCTACCATGAGTATTAGTATATTCTCGGCACAAACCGAAGGCAAGGGCTACAAAAGAAAAAAAGGACGCGATTGCCGCTCGCAACGAGGCCACGTGCTTCAACACGTTCTCTCAGGGGCATACCACCAAAAGAGGGCACCCCCCACCGGTTTATGGCAACTCGCTGGCAAACGGCAAACGCGCCTCAAAACTAAGCTTGCGATTGACGTTGAAGTTTTGCTCCTATGGTTAGAGGAAAACGGTCGGGCTTGACTGGTCGACCGGATTGGTGATCGGCCTCACCTGCTTCCCAGCCACCGGCAGGCGCCGGATTTGGCTCGCCGACCGGTTGCTCGCGCATGCACTGGCAACCAGCGACGTTGGTGGGGCACCCGGCAGAAGGCCGAGCACCCTTTCAAAACGGACCGGAGCGGGCAAATCTCACGATGCGATCCTCCTGCCATCTATCCGGAGGCCCGAAGGAGGCGTTACGCTACTGCCTGTCGCTGGATGCCGTCGACCGCTCCATAGCAGCCGCAACATCGCCCAGGCATGCAACTTCCCCAGGCCAAACCGGCTCTATATCCATTCTTACTTCACGCCGCGTTTTTGGCAAGAACATTTTTCATTTTTTCGACCGCTGCCCACCCGATCGGAACTGGCCGACTCGACCCTGCGGGGGGGGTGCCTTCTCCAACACAACAGTCCGCACAAGACAGCCACGATCCCGAGCCCGGCCGGCACGGATTGCGGCCGACGGGGCCCGCAGCGGCGCAAGGCGTTGGCAGCAAACAAGTTCGGGCGTGGCAGCGATGATTCCGCGTAATAGATATTGCGACTTTGTCCGGCTCGTCAGCAGGATCGTCGGTGTTCCGGAAGATCGTGCGGCATCTCGGGCTGCAACTCTACGCGGCCGGCTTCTGCTTCGCCTGATAGAGATACGGGTTCATCGTCGGGTCGTTGTACATCTTGAACTGGCGATAAACCTTCAACCGTCTGCGTCCGGAGAAGATGTCTTCGAGCAACTCGGCCAGCGACCGGGAGAGGTCGCGATTCTGCTGGCAGAGGGTTTCCAGCTTGGCCCGGGCTTTGGCCCGGTGGGGCTCGTCGGCGTCGGCACGCTCGGCTTGCTCCTGCATGTGATAGATCCGCAGCGACAGGATCGAGAGTCGATCCATCACGCTGCCGGGCGTTTCCGTGTTCAGTTGGGCGCCCGGCCACACCTCAACGCCCGCGGCCGCCAATACGCCGATCAGGTGGTCGTCCAACCGCTCGATCAGATCGTTCCGCCGCTGATTCAACCCGTCGATGTTTCGCTTGACTTGCGCCAATTCGGCGTCCGAGACGTCACGACTTCGGGCGATGTCTTCCTCGTGCCAGAGGCGGAAGTTCTGCTCGTGCTGACGGCAGATCAGCAGCAGAAAACCATCGTAGGGTTGGTCGATCTCGTCCTCGTGCCATCGCTGCACGGTCATCGCGTGCAGTCTGCCGATCACCTCAACATCGATCATCACCAAGCCTCCTTGCCGGGAATTCATAGAGCGTCGATGGCATAGTACCCGGTTTCTGCCCTGGTTACAAGGGGAGAAAGATAGTGTCAACAAGAAAGACCGGCGGCCCGACCAATCGTGATCGGGCCGCCGAGGATGGCTTGACTAAGTCTTCTTTCGTTTCTCAGAAGCCGAGTACGCCGAGGCAGACGCTTACTTGCCACAGTCTACCGGGGCACACGTTTCTACCGGGGCACACGTTCTGACCGGCTTGCAGACGGGAACCGGCACACATACCTTCACCGGGACCTGCTTGCAGACCACTCTGGGTACGCAACGGGTGACCGTGTACGGTACTCTCACAGGCACCAGCTTCGTGCAGTTGACGGTCTTCGTGTAGCAGACCGGCTTGCATACCGTGTAAGGCACGCGTTTAACGCACGTCTGCGAGACCATCTTGCACACCTTGTAGGGAACCTGCTTGGTGCATTGCTGCTCGACCACGCGGCGGACCTTATAAGTGCAGGTCCGCACCCGCTGCTCGGGCACCATCTTGCAGACCCTGTAGGTGGAGGTCCGCACGCGGTTCTCTTTCACCATCTTGCAGACCTTGTAGGTGCAGGTCCGTACCCGCTGCTCGGGTACCATCTTGCAGACCTGGTACGTGCAGGTCCGTACGCGGTTCTCTTTCACCATCTTGCAGACCTTGTACGTGCAGGTCCGTACCCGCTGCTCGGGAACCATCCGGCAAACCGTGTAAGGGATTCGCTTCTCACGGCACTCTTTGACCATCCGGCAGACCTTGTAGGTGCAGGTCTTCACCCGCTGTTCGGGCACCATCCGGCAAACCGTGTAGGGCACCTTCTTTACGCACCGCTGACGCACGTACTTGACGCACTGGATCTGCTTCTCCCGGATCTCGGGAACCCAGACGCGGCACTGCCGAATCGGAGCACAGGCTGCCGGTTCGCAAGCGGCCGGCTCACACGCCGCCGGTTCGCAAGCTGCCGGCTGGCAAGCTGCCGGTTCGCAGACCTTCGGGGGAATCTCGCGAGTCTCCCAGCGACCCGAGCAGACCTTGATCGTCTTCGTGTAGTGGACTGGCTTGCAGACCGTGTAGCAGACGTTGCGGGTCCGGGTCTCGTAGACCGGCTTCATCACCGTATAACAGACGTTCTTGGTCCTGGTTTCCCAGACCGGATTGCACACCGTATACCCTCACACAAAAACACATCTCACGAAGACCACCATACTCCAAGTGTAGAAGACGTTCTTCGACCTAGAATAAAAAA
>JABMRB010001345.1 GCA_013202865.1 Candidatus Nealsoniibacteriota bacterium
AGATCGGCCAGCACGTCGCGCTGGAACCGGTCGGCCACCAGGACGCGGACTTTGGCGCGGCCGAGCTGCCGACTAACGATCGCCAGCAAGGCCAACTGCGACATTGCCCGCTCGTCGTTGTCGCACATCTCGGAGATCGATTCGAGGTCGCCTTCCTTGATCTTTTCGTCGAGCGCGTCGAGAAACTCGTCCTGTTCCTCTTCGTTACGGAACCGGATACGGGCCACGCGAAGCCAGACGAAGATCACACAAAACGCACCCCACAAGGCGATCATGGCCAGGGCGCCGTAAATGACGATCGAGAGAATTGCTGTAACCGTTTCCATGCCGGAGGACCCGGTTGGTTCGGCAGCGGCAAAGAGAGTAGTGAGTGTTTGCATAGTTAATCATCTATCAGTTGTTCAATGACGTAGTAAGTTATCTGAGCGATTGTCTCATAACGGAAAACTCCCAGCCGCCAGCCGTCGCCTTTCGCACGCTGTAGTACGTCTTGAGAATCTTGGGCAACTCGAGACCGTGTTCATCCTTTGCGTGCTTCATGGCGATGGCAACCATGTTCGACTCTCGTTGCGGTGTGAGGAACTTCAGAATCAGACGATTCTCCGGTTCGATTCCCGCGCGGCGAAGCAAGCCGCGGTCGGCCTCCAGCAAGTCGCCGCGTCGCCACGTCAGGTAATACCGTGTCTCCTTGTCGGCCGGGCCGATTCTGGTGGTCGGTGATGAACTTGCCATGTTCTTCACGTATTGCACCTTGTTGCCCGGCAGCAGCACGGCCAATTCGATTTCCAGGCCGTCGAGGATCCTGGCGTACCCATCGAGCGAAAGACCCTTCGGCATAATGATCTCAAACGCCGAGCCCGTGCCCGAGCCCGTACCGCTGCCGAGGCCCATACCACGGCCTCCGCCACCGCGGCCTTTGCCTGTGCGGTCGCTTAGCGAGGGATCGTCCAGCACGGCCACTTTGGTCGAGATGGCGTCGGCGATTGCCGCGAGCGTAACTTCGGCGGAGGCTTCCAGCAGTTCGATTTCTTCGTCGATCGCGCCGGCCAGTTTCTGGTCGCCCCCCATCGGGCCGTCGCCGTCGCCGAGCTGCATCAACTCGACTTCCACGGCAGCCTGGCCCAGCTTGATCTGGCTGGTCCACCAGATAATCAGCAGAATGCCCACGACAACACCCAACAGAACCACCCACGCCACCAACATGCCCGAGACGCGGTCGTAGCGCGAGACCCTCAGCCGGTACTCTTTGGCCGATTTACGGGATGTAGGTACTGAAACGCTCACGATGCCTCTCCTCCGTCCGACTCGCTCAGTTCTCGAACTCTGCGTCCGGACGGATCGCCAAATACCACGCCTTCCACTTGTTGATTACCATCTGCCGGTCGGCCTCGGCGGGATCATCCGCCAGGCCGAATCCCGAGGGTCGACGGCTGATCCGCCGCAAGCCGTCCCGGGCTGTCTTCGCGATCTCCGGTTCCGGATCGGTTAGCGCGTAGATCAACGTCGGAACGTTCTTCAGATTACCCGACGCCGCCAGCGTGCGGACCGCGGCCAGCCGGGCTTGGGGTGACTCGCCACCGGCCAGTTCCCGCAGCCGCGTTGTGTACCTGCCCGTCAATAAAGCGGCCTGCGACGGCGACAACTCGCCGAGCGCCGCGATGGCCTCGTCGTATTCTTCGTTGTCGGGACGGTCGAGCACATCGAGCAGATGCTCGGCCGGGCCGGTCAGCGCCCTCGGCACCACCTTGCCCCCGCGAACTGCCACCAGATCCGTATTCTTAGGCAACCCCTTGCCGCCAATCAGCGTTCCGTCGCCGAAGTTATGGGACTTTTCGAGACTCTGCTTCGTGGAACGCGAAAGAAACAAGACCGCAAACGCCGTGGCAACCAACGGGCCGGGCGGGCTGTCGAAGCGTCCGTCGTCGTCTTGCGTCTCGGCCAAATAGTGGACCCCGTCGGCGTACCAACCGTCCCCCGCCGAGAGCTTCTTCGAGGCACCCTTGTCGGTAATCTCGCGAAAGCTCATGTACCGCTCCAGGGCGTACATGTAGTAATGCGTGTAGCCGACGGGGTCGATCTTGTAATTCGCCTGCATCCACTTGTTGCCGCGGCCAAGCGTGGCCTGGAATTGCGCGGCGTTGACCTTCGTCCTTGGTTTTTCGCGAGGGGCGTCGGGCTTTCGCTCCTCGATCTTCCTCAGGGCCGGCGGGAGATCCTCGTCCCTTGTCGCAACCGTATCGACCAGTTTGAGCAGATCGCCGCAGATGTACGCGCTACCCAGCCCGGCAGCCCCCATGCTGAGCCCTGTGCCACCCTGGGCTACCAACTTGCCCGAGGGTCCGATCTGGCCCTGATATCCGAAGACCCCGGTTGGGTCCTGCGTCTTCATCAACCAGGTGGTTACGCCGTCGATCGACTCGGGCGGTATTTTGAATCCGGCGCGAATAGCCTCCCACGCACCGAGCACGGCATACTGCGTCATTGAGGTGTCGCCTGCCGTTCGCTCGGGATATCCCCAACCGCCATGGGGCTTCTGTTGCGACTGGAAGAAGTCCAACAGGCACTGGATCTCCTGCTCGTACAGGCTCGGGTCGAGCGAGACCAAGAGGATGACGGCCAGGCCCGGGCTGTAGAGTTTCTCGAAGGTTACTTTCTCGGGATCGAGAGCGCCGAGTTTCTTCTGGATCGCCTTGACGGCGTCTTGGATAATCGGATCGTTTCGTTTGGCGCCGTTTTTCAGCAGCGCCAAAGCGATCAGGGCCTTTGCCCCGATCCGCGTATCGTCGTTGCGGCGTTCCCTGATGAAGACGAGGGCCGGCGCGATCAGCCTCTTCACCTCGGGGCTCTGGGGAGTGAGTTCCGCGGCGTAGTTACGCGGCACTGCCGCCAGGACCGTTGCGGCCACCGGGACAACAATCAGCCATCGAAATCGCAACAAACACCTGGTCATAGGACCGTCCTCGCCATCTTTCTCCACTCGTGTAGGGGGTAGCGATCCGGCCGCGGTGAAACGTCGCGGCAAGCAGGAAGGGACTGGGGAACCGACCCCCCAACCGATGATAATGTCGCAGAAACAGCGTGTCAAGCGAACCCCCCGTGTGGTGGAGGGTGATGCAAACGCCCCCCGACTGCGTTCGGGGGGGTGTCTTGTCGGTTGGCGTTGGCTACGGAACAGGTGCAACCTCTGCCGACTTCACTGGCTTTGGCCGTGTTGCGGGGGCTGCTTTCGACGCGGGCAACGGTTTGTAGAGGATTTTCTTGAACTGGACGACCATCGGCGGTCCGCTGTGCAACTGCGGGGCGAAAAGGCCGGAAAGGTCGGCCGCGGAAGGCTGTTCGTCGAAAACCTCGCCGACGAGCTGGCCATCGATGTAGAGCGTCATTCGCGTGCCGCGGCATAGGAGATGGTATTCGTGCCACTGGTCGAGCGCGAAATGCGCTTTCTCGGGGACGGTATCGATCTTCGTGACGTGTCGTTTACCGGCTTCGTCGTACCGCGTCCGTTCGCCGCGCCAGGCCAGCGTATGCCTGCCGAACTCGTCGTACATCCTCGCGAGCCAGGGCGTTTTCGTGTTGTTGTCGATCTGATAGCCCTTGCAATCGCCGTCTTGGTAGTGCTCGCTACGGTATTGGAAACCGCCGTTGACGCCGCTGGGCGAGAGTATCCGATGGGTAAGCTTCAGTTCGAAGTTGAACATCTGCCCCTTCGCGTCGTAAAGTGGCAGACCGGCGTCGCTCGGCTTGTGCGGCTCGTAGAAAATGTATTTGTTCTTGCGACACGGTTTCTGCTTGGTGATGGTTCCGGTAATCGCACCGTCGGCGATCGACCACCAACTCATATCGGCGGCGTACCAGCCTTTGAACGTCTCGCCGTCGAACAGTGGAACAAAACCCTCGTTGCTTCTGCTGCTTTCGGCTTTGGCCGGACTGTTGTCGACCTGCTCGGCCCGGGCAACGTTGGGACCGGACGAGAATGACGTCAACAGCATGATTGCCACAAGGAGAGATAGGGTGGTGATTCGTGTCATGTCAGAGTAGCTCCTGAATTGGGGGGCCGGTTAGCAGGATATTCTCGCCCGAGCTGTTTGTGTTGTCAAGAACTCAGACGTAGATGGAGGAGCCCGTGAAAAAGGGCTGGAGATGGGTGGCTGGGGCAAAACCCAGCGGCGCCCCAGAAACTCGCGGCCTAAACCGTGTGTACGATGGGCCTTCGCGCCCGTCGGAAAGCCGACATTCCCGGGGATTCGACGGGCTCGGAGGCCCATCGTACTGACCACTGGGGCACCGCTGCGCTTTGCCCCAGCCACCCCGCGCATACAACTCCAGCCACCCCGCGCACATAGCGGCAGACTACTCGGGATAGAGCGTGGTCGACAGGTAGCGTTCGCCGAGGTCGGGCAGGATCACCACGATGTGCTTACCGCGATGTTCCGCCCGGGCGGCAAGATGCAACGCGGCCCAGGCCGCCGCCCCGCTGCTGATCCCGCACATCAGACCCTCTTCTCTGGCCAATTGCCGGGCCGTCGCGAAGGCGTCGTCGTCGAGCACCTGTACCACCTCGTCGATCACGTCGACGTTGAGCACGTCAGGAATGAAACCGGCGCCGATCCCCTGGATCTTGTGCTTGCCGGGCTTCAAGGCCTCGCCGGCTCGATACTGCGTGATCACCGGACTGGCCGTCGGCTCGACCGCCACCATGCGAACGGCCGGCTTACGCGACTTGAGCACTTCACCCACACCGGTAATCGTGCCACCGGTACCTACGCCCGCGACCACGACGTCGACCGCTCCTTCCGTATCTCGCCAGATCTCTTCGGCCGTCGTCTTGCGGTGGATCTCCGGGTTGGCTGCATTCTTGAACTGCTGCGGCACGAAGTATCGCGGGTCCTCCGAGGCCAATTGCTCGGCCCTGCGCACCGCCCCAGGCATCCCCTCGGCGGCCGGTGTGAGCACCAGTTCGGCCCCCAGACCCTTGAGCATCTGGCGTCGTTCCAAGGTCATGCTCTCCGGCATGGTGACCTTCAGCTTGTAACCGCGCGAGGCGCATACAAACGCCAGCCCGATGCCCGTGTTGCCGCTGGTCGGCTCCAGAATGGTCGTGTCGTCGTGGATCAACCCGTCCCGCTCGGCAGCCTCGATCATCGCCCGGGCGATTCGGTCTTTCACGCTCCAGAGCGGATTGAGATTCTCCAGCTTGCCATAAACCGTCGCGGAGCATCCCTGCGCCACTCGATGGAACTGGACCAGGGGCGTATTGCCGATACGCTCGGCGACGTTGCCGTAGATTCGTGAAGCGGTTGAAGAAGCCATCGATTTCTCCTTGATTAGATCCGCCTGACTGTGAGTCTGGAATATGTAATCGGCACTCCGTCTTCGCGACGCCGGCCCACCGGCAACTGCACGCCAACGGGTACAATAATGTTTACGACTATAGGCATCATGCTCGTGTATTCAATTGTATCGGCTATCGGCCGCAAATCAACACAGGAAATCCCGATGCACACACTCGTCAACAACGCCGCAGTTTCCGGATGGACCACAATTAAGTCGAATGCCGCTACGACTGAATTCTCGCGAATCCAGCTACCCCCCCCCGTTATTTTCTATTTGTGGTACCATAACGCGTTGGTCAGCGGGAGATCAACAAGACGCACGGCCCAATAATTTGAGGAGTTTGCGGATGCAATGCCATTGGACATGCTGTGTTTTGGCCGTATGGGTCGCCGTATCCGGCTCCGCTGCCGAGTCGGTCGTGCGGGTCGGGGACGATGGTGCTTTGCGGGCGGCGCTTCGCGAGGCGGGGCCGGGAACGAAGATTCGTATTGCCGCGGGCCGATACCGGCCGGGGGTCTACGTATCGAACCTCAGCGGCACCGCCGAGGCGCCGGTTGTGATCGAGGGGGCCGATGCAGACGACCCGCCGCTGTTCGAGGGCGGGGCCGAGGCCTGGCATCTGAGCAATTGCAAGTTCGTCACGCTACGGAACATTGCCGTAAGGGGCCAGACGTCCAACGGCATCAACGCGGATGACGGCGGCTCGTTCAAGACACCTTCGCACCACATGGTCTTCGAGAAACTTCACATCGCCGACGTCGGGCCCCGCGGCAATCACGACGCGATCAAGCTCTCGGGTGTGGACGATTTCGTCGTTCGCGGCTGCACGATGGAAGGCTGGGGCGGACAGGCGCCCGACATGGTCGGGTGTCACCGGGGGCTGATCGAGGATTGCACGTTTCGCGGCAAGGAGGGCTTCACTCAGCACACGGGCCCACAGACCAAGGGCGGTTCGACCGATGTCGTGATCCGCCGTTGCCTGTTCCTCAACGCCGCCGGCCGGGGCGTCCAACTCGGCGGTTCGACGGGCATGGCGTTCTTCCGCCCGAGACCCGGTCCCTACGAGGCGAAGAACATTACGGTCGAAGGCTGCACGTTCGTCGGATGCGAGGCCCCGGTAGCCTACGTAGGCGTCGACGGGGCCGTGGTCCGCTACAACACGTTCTACCGCCCTAAGAAGTGGGTGATGCGGATTCTGCAGGAAACCACCGCGGAGGGCTTCGTCCCTTGCCGCAACGGCCGGTTCGAGCACAACCTGGTTGTTTTCCGCCGGGCGGACGTGAGCACGTTCGTCAACGTCGGGCCCCATACGGCGCCCGAGACCTTCAAGTTCGCCGACAACTTCTGGTACTGCGAAGATCGCCCCTCGGCCAGCCGCCCGACTTTACCCGCAGCGGAGACCGGCGGCGTCTACGGGATCGATCCACAGTTAGCCGATCCGGCGCGACAGGCGTTTCGCCCGCAGAACGCGAGGGCGGCCCGGTTCGGGGCCGGGGCGTATGAAGTGGCACTGTGATTCGCTCGTCGCTAACCCGTGGTCACCTCGCGGCGTTGATGGGCGTTCTCGATCCAGTGTGGCGGGCCGGTGACGGGTTGCGGCGAAGGGCTCTCCTTGGCCGGTGCGAGGGTGAAGAAGAAGGTGGTTCCGACGCCCGGCTGCGACTCGAGCCAGATCCGCCCGCCGTGCGACTCGACGATCTTGCGAACGATTGTCAATCCGGCGCCGCTGCCCTCGTACTGTTTGCGGCTGTGCAGGCGACGGAAGATCGAGAAGATCTCGTCGTGATGACACGGTTCGATACCGATGCCGTTGTCGCGGACGTAGAGCGTCGGCGGATCGGCCGCAAGGCAACCGATCTCGATGCAGGCCTGACGGTTTTCGTTGAATTTCATCCCGTTGGAGATCAGGTTGCCGATGACCATGCCGATCAGCGTGGCGTCGCCGGTGGCCGGAGGCAACGGACCGGCCACGCGCACCGTTGCTCCACGTTGTTCTATGGCCGGGCAGAGCGTTTCGAGCACGTCCTCGACGACCCGGCCGAGGTCGATTCCGGTCTGGGCCGGGCAAGTGCCGCCCACGCGACAGTAGGTCAGCAGATCGTCGATGAGTGTCTCGAGCCGGCCGCACAGCTTTCCCAGCGTGTGCAGGCGTCGCTGCCCGTCGTCGTCGAGTTTGTCGTGGTAGTCTTCCAGCAGGATATCGCAGTAAGCGTTGATTCCCCGTAGTGGTTCCTTCAGATCGTGAGAAGCGATGTAGGTAAAATCGTCCAGTTCGCGGTTGATGCGATCGAGTTGCTCGGCCCGCTGCCGGAGTTCGTGGGCTTGTTGTTCGATGCGGGCGCGGGCGGCTTCGACCTCGCGGGCGTGTCGCAGCAGCTCGGCCTCGCCCCGGTGCCGCTCGACGGCGTGGCGGAGCGTTCGCCTCAGCAGGCGTCCATCGAGGCGGTCCTTGGCCACGTAATCCTGGGCTCCGCGGCGGATTGCGGCCAGGGCCAGGCCGTCGTCGTCGTAGTCGGTTAGTACGACGATCGGGACGTCGGCGGCAGCGCGTAGCCGAGCCAGAGCCTTGAGTCCGTCGGTCCTGGAGATTTGCAGGCTCAGCAGCACGACATTGAACGGCCGTGTGGAGAGGGCTTCCAGGGCGGCATCGAGCCGGCCGATCCACTCGACGCTGAAAAGCCCGCCGCGGATCTCCATGGCGCCACGGGCCTCGCTAAGCACGCGGCGGACCCTTTGGGCATCGGCCGGGCAATCCTCGACCAGGAGGATCTTGGTCGTCTTGGTTATCTTGCGGCGGTGTGACTGAGGCATCGTGCGCCCCTACGGACCATGTGGTTTCGTTCGTTCCATGTTGACGAAGAGAAACGTCCGGCGTGGCTTCTTCGCAACTCTAGGCCACACAAGAGGGGTGTCAAATCGAGCGACGGACGATTGGGGGCCTTGTCAACTGGCCGAAAGAGTGCCGGCAGCGATGACGCCGGCATGTCCGGTCGTAACGATTCTCGGAGATAGAATAGAAAGTTTCGTAGTGACCGCATTCATGCGGTCTTGGCAATCTGGTCCCTTACCAATCTGGACCCGATAAATCGGGTCACTACGAACCCCGGCCTAGCCGTAGCC
>JABMRB010001346.1 GCA_013202865.1 Candidatus Nealsoniibacteriota bacterium
CGCGTATCCACCGCTTGGTCCGAGTGCTTGCCGGGAGAATCTTCCAAGAACTCGGCCAACGTGTGGGACTCCCAGAAGCGGCTGAGCGCGACTACGCGGATCGGATTGAAAGGATGGG
The DNA here is from genome assembly GCA_013202865.1 of Candidatus Nealsoniibacteriota bacterium. Lineage (GTDB taxonomy): Bacteria > Planctomycetota > Planctomycetia > Pirellulales > Thermoguttaceae > JABMRB01. Next base: position 119 of record JABMRB010001346.1, read on the forward strand.
TGCTGTAAAAGTCCTCGACGGCGCGAACGGTGCGCGAGATTGCCTCGATGTCTGCAAGCTGCGAGACATATCCCGGCAAGTCGAACTCGAGCAGATCCTCACTCAGACCGCAGGAGAGTTTGATGAGCGCCTTGGCTGCCACGTCGAGGTCCTGACAGCAGAGCAATCCGACACGGTCGGCGGATATCTCCGCTCGCCGGGCCCACGCCATCAGCTTCAAGGCCCGCTCGGCATTGCACGCGCCTCGCTGTGCAAGGATCGCGCGAGCCGGCAACAGGTGATGCTTGTAGACGACGTGCCCAAGCTCGTGTCCGACAACAAAAAGCAACTCCCGCTCCGTGAGCTTCGTGTACAGGCCAGAACTGATCAACAAGAAGATCCCGCCATTCTCAAAGTGCATACAGGAAGCGCTGTGGTGCGGACTGTTGTGTATGTATGTCTCGACTTCGGTCTCTTCCAGATGCGTTATTCGTTTGACAAGTGCGATGCGTTCCATCAGGGACGGGATAATGCGATCCGTAATTCGCAGTGCGTTGGCCAACAAACGCCGACGATTCGCTTCCTCCTCGTTGCGTGTGCGGAGTCTCTCAGCAACCCGCGCGATCAGTTCGTCGCCAGAAAGCGCGTCGAATAGTTGTTGCTCCGAGACGAACCGGATGCGGCCGATAGCTTCATTCGGAGGCAGTTGCACTTGTTTCATCGCTTCGTTCTCGTTTTCTCGGAAGCCGGCCCTTCACATTAGAACCCGGCTGGCATGGCAACCGCATTGTCCCATTCCGGTGTTCGACGGTCAAGCATAGTGCCCTTGGGCGAAGGCGTCGAATAACAAAGTTGCGGTTGTCAGATCTGGTTCACCACCCACTGCCTTCTTTGAGCAAGCTGAACCGGACGCTCGAAAATGGCATTTCTTACAGTCCCAGAATACCGTCCGCCGCATTCCTACGGCCACAACGTAGCCAGCAGCAAGTCCACAGCCTCCGCAGCACCGTCTTTCTGCACCGAACGCTGCGCGGCTGGCCGCTGGAAGCCGTAGGCATCGTGCTGCTGTGCCATAGCGACAACATATCGACCAGCTACCGGCACACCCGGGGATGCGCCGGCAGCCCATGATCCGCACACGTGACTGGCACTTCCGCCGCTCGACACATTACGCGGAATGTGGCACGACGGCCTTAGCTGGGAGGCCTCGGGATGGCCGACCACGCCATGACGGCTGCACCGTCATCGACAGCGGTTTCGCCCCGGAACGCCTGACATGCCTGCACATAACGATGTGTTTCTGTCCCGGATCGTCCTTGATGTCGTTTAGCTGGCTTGAGTTCGCCGCGGCAGATTGGCCGGGTGACGGAGAGCCGGCGGAGGTTGCCTACCGCCCTTGAAATCGAGGGAATTCACCGGAAAATTGGCCGCCCGAAGGAGGCGCAACTACCAGTCATAGACGGGGTTACATCGACCACTATCTGGTGCGCTCGGGCGTCAGGTGATTTCCGGTAGCGGCAGCTTGCTATCCGTGGGGGCCCTGTCTAAACTGAGGGAAAGGCCCCGCCCTGTGGGAGGGGCTCGGATTATACAGACATCTACTGATAGGAGAACGAAACTGAGAACAATCGTGGCTTGATGGCCGCGGTTGACAATCGAACGACGCGCGAGCGTCAAGTTACTGCTTCCTCCAAAACCGCGAACCTGAGCCCTCGGGCTCTTGAAGTGCAGAGGCAGTGCTTGGACCGCGCTCCCGTTTGGGAGCGTCGGCCAGGTGCTGTTCTGTACTGCCTCTTCGCGGGGGCTGGAGGAACGGTCCTGTGTCCGGCGCTCCCTTTTTTTGTGCCTCTTCAGCAGAATTCGTGGGTGAATTCTGGCTCAGGGAGGTCTCCAAGGTTGTGGTATAGGGCCGTTTCGTAGGCTTCTTGCGTCCGGAAACCGTATGATTTTCTGGTGA
>JABMRB010001347.1 GCA_013202865.1 Candidatus Nealsoniibacteriota bacterium
CCTACGGCGGAAAGGGCCATAAATGGCCCTGAAGAATCGAAATGGGGTCTGCTCACCCAACAACGGGAATCCCGCCACAGAACAACACTTCCACGTGGGGTAACTCACGTCGAAGTCTGTCGCGGGCCTTGTGGTGGTTTTCATCGGGACCTACTTCTCCGCTCCCTATCGGAATGAACACCTGCCGTAGATACGGCAGCCTCTTGAGGTGTGGCAACACTTCATCCACGTTGTGCGAACTGATCCGGACGGCAACTACCCGATCCACATAGTCCGCACCCAATCGTCTGCCGAGATACTCTTGCAGCCAACTCCAGTTGCGAGGCACTGGTGCCTTGCCGCCGGTTCCCCAGTGATTCAAGTCAGAATAGGCTGGGTAGCCTGATGGCGAGGCGGCAAGATCTGATTCATAGATGACGCCGCAGTACATGTCCGCCAGCGCGCGTGCGGCGTCCCGTTGGCGGTGAGCACGGTCGCAGTGGACTCCAAGGTAGACTGCAAGCAACATGGTTAGAAACAGCAACGTCCTCAGAGAGAATTGCAGCGGACGTCGCCAACGCGTCGCGATGTTGTCTCCTGGCCCAAGCTTCTCCCGGCCGTGCGCCAGCCCTATGAAGTAGGTTGGAACGGCAACAAGCAGGATGGCTGTGGCACGGAGCAAGTGATACTGGGTCCAGGGGGCGGCCGGCGGAAAGAGGTAGGCCACGACCATGGACGCAAGGAAGATGACAAGCAGCGGAACTATGTGTTTCATCCTAAGGCCCTCACGGGAGTTCTTGGGCGCCTGGGGGTTCAGCGACCTCTTCTGCAACGCCAACGGCGGTCGTTTCCCAATGTTTGAACGGGAAGTACGTAGCTCTCTTTCATGGAACGAACCAACCCCCCCGCAACGACTGGATTATCTCCCGAACCGGCTGGGACGGCAAGGCCGAAAGAAGGAATTGCAAATTGAGGATTGCAAATTGTAAATTGCAAATTGGAAGGAAGGTGGCCTAATTCCGCGACTTGAAGACTGGTTCATCCGGAAACGGCGTACCTGGTCGGACAAGCGGGCCAGAAAACGCACCTCCACGGCCCCCAGGTCGCAAATCCTGGATGAGCCTCATTTGGCTGCACCCAACCGCCGCTTCAATTGCGCTTCGTAGAGATCCGAAGGACGCAGCCTCTCGGGTGGGATGACCTCAAACCAACGGCCGTCGGCGTCGGTGACCGTCGGCGTGTCTGCCCGGACGCCGACGAGGTTGATCGTGTCGGTTGCCCAACCGGCGGGGAAGGCGACGGGCCGGTCGGTGCGGATGTTCCACCACGTGGTCCATGCGCCGCAGTGTCGGCCGAGTTTCGCTCCGCCGCCGCTACGGAAGATGTTGGTTCCCACGCCGGCGTCGACGTCGGTGAACAGGTTCGCATGGTTGGCGTACTTGTGGTGGTCGAAGGTCAGGTCTTCGCCGCGACCGCCGCGGACGACGTTGCCCGCCGATCCGCGAGACATCGTGACGTCGTGGATGAACTTGGTGCGGAAATCGAAGTCGCTCAGCAGTTGGTCGGTTCCACCCAGCGTAATGCCGTGGTGGCCCGTGGCGTTGCGGCCGCCGTCGCGAGCGCGGCCGGACGTCCACGTGACGCCGGTGACCGTGGTATTGGCTCCGCCGATGAACAGGCCGCTGTCGGCATGGCGAATCTCGACGTTGCGGACCCAAGCGTTGCGTACGCCGCTGTAAGCAATGGCATTGTAGCCAAGTTCCGTGAAGTGACCTTGGTAGGGCGTGACGGGGAACTCGAAGGCCAGATGTTCGATGCCAATCTCTTCGGCCGTGCTGCGGGCCGGGTAGAGCACCGGTTGCCACTCGAGTCGCACATCGGTTCGCAACGGCCGATCGAAGACAATCCGCTGCGTGGTGCGATCGGCTTGGGCGACCCGCGCGATCCAACTCTCTCGAACGCTGCCGAGGTTGGCGAAGTCGCCCGGATCGCCGTCGTAGAGATGATGCGTGAGGCTGTGTCGCGAGTCGTCGCGCAGCGCGAGGCGCACCTCGTCGCCGACCTTGAAACGGTCCGGCCGATCGACCACGAGCGCCGTCTCACCCCGCCGTGCCGGCGCCGTGACCTTCGACAACGTCTTGGCGTCCCACTGCCCCTTGGCCCAGATGATCCCACCGGACCACGAGTAGTTCGACGTTGGCCGACCACTGGTGGTTGCGCCCATGTTCGAACGGATCTTCTCCAGCGGCTTGGGCACATAGAGGACCGTCTGCTGTGGCCCCGCGCCTTGCAGCACGGTGCCGGAGTCGCGAATCTCGATGATATCGGTAATCAGATAGCGACCGCGCGGCAGGGCGATTACCTTACCCCGGGCTTCGTTCACCGCTCGGCGGATTGCAGCGGTGTCGTCGGTCTTCCCGTCGCCGACGGCACCGAAGTCCTTGACGCTGACATCCGCGCGGCGATCGGGCAAAGGCCGCTCACCGCGGTGATACCCGGCGTACGAGAAGTCAGGCAACCGCCCGGCGGGTTTCCACCGTTGCCCCGCCGCTCCCCATAGCCGCGATGTTTCAGTATCGGCGGCCGATGCGTGGGAAACAAGCTCGCCGTGAAAGGCGAGGCAACCGCCCACAAGTAGGCAACACAGCCAGAAGGTCCAGACACGGAACAAGCGATTCATAGTGACTCCCTCTCTAGTTCGACTGTTTGAGTTCTGCGATTTGACGTTCGTAGTACCGGCTTTAGCCGGAATATGGGGTATCTCGGCGTGCCCTGGCAAGGCGTCTTCCGCCTGAAGGCGGTACTACAAACGGAACCCAAGCAATCGAACTGGTGCTTTGTCACGGCTAAGGATTTGGGGTAGCCGACCCGTCAGAGTGCAGGATTCCCACGGTCTGGCGATCGCGGCTACTGCCTGCCGTCTTGATCGCCTCAAGCTTCGACAGCATTTCCTTCAATCGTTCGGGCTGCTGCGTGGCGAGGTTCTTCTTCTCACCGGGATCATCGGCCAGATTGTAAAGCTCGTACCGGCCTTTGCTCTTCTCATAAGTTCGCGACTTGATCGGCTTGGCGTTGGGGTACGAAAGCACTTTCCAATCGCCGACCCGCAGTGCCAAGGTGGGGCCGCGGTTGGGCTGCTGGACGAGGTGGTCGCGTCCGGCGGCGTCCGGCTTACCCAGCAATGCGCGGAGCACGTTGAAACTGTCGGGGCAGGCGTCGGCGGAAAGCGTCTGGCCGGTCATCGCGGCCATACTCGCGGCCAGGTCGATCGTGCATACGATCTTGTCCGACACACCGGGCTCGATCGTGCCGGGCCAGCACGTGATCAGCGGCGTGCGTGTGCCACCCTCGTAGATGCTGTATTTGCCACCCCGGTACGGCCCGGCGGGCGTGTGTTTGCCGAGCTTGGGTATGGCACCGTCCTGATAGCCGTCGTCGAGGACGGGTCCGTTGTCGCTGCAAAACACAACCAACGTATTCTCGGTAAGCCCCAGCCGATCGAGCGTCTTCGCGAGTTCGCCGACGCACCAGTCGAGTTGCACGATCGCATCGCCGCGAAACCCCAAAGTCGTCTTGCCTTGAAACCGCTCGTGAGGCATACGTGGGACATGGATATCGTGCGAGGAGAAGAAGAGGAAGAACGGCCCGTCCTTGTGCTGCTCGATCCACTTGATCGATTGCCCGACCCACTCGTCGGCGAGATCTTCATCGCGCCATCGGGCCGCGTGTCCGCCGGTGAAATAGCCGATCCGCCCGATGCCGTTGTGTACCGTGTGGTTGTGGCCGTGACTCCAGTTCATCTTGAGCTTGGCACGTACCTCGGGATCCGTGCCGGTCGGGTGATCGGGGCCGGGTCTCTTGTTTCCAACCCACAACGGATCTTTCGGGTCGAGATTGCGCACGCGATGGTTCTCGACGTAGACGCTGGGCACGCGGTCGTTCGTCGTGGGGAGCAGGAAACAGCGGTCAAAGCCGATCTCCAACGGCCCTGGCTTGAGCAGGCCGTTCCAGTCCGGGCCCGGGACGTCGCCAAGCCCGAGGTGCCACTTTCCGACAACGGCGGTGGCGTAGCCGGCCTTCTTCAACAACGACGCGATGGTCTCCGTGCCCGGCCGAATCAAGGCCGTGGCGTTCGGAGCCGCGATGCCGGCGCCGGGATGACGGAATGCGTACTTCCCGGTCAGGAAGGAGAATCGCGTCGGCGTGCAGGTCGACGCCGAGCAATACCCCTGGGTGAATCGCAAGCCCTTGGCCGCGAGTCGGTCGATGTGCGGCGTCTTCAGTTCGGTGGCACCGTAACAACCGACGTCACCATAGCCAAGGTCGTCGGCCATGATGACGATGACGTTGGGCGTCTCAGCCGCAGGCAACGCACCGTCGAGCGCAGCAACGACCAGCAACAACAGGGTTGCAATCATTCGCATGGATCTTCCTTGCATCTCGTGTGGTGTCAACCGTTAGTTATCCCCCGATCGCTCAGCCACTTGGCACCGTCGCGGAGCCAAAGCAACTTGCCGTCGGGACCGCGCGTGCCGTGCCCACCCTTTTCGTAAATACGCAATTCGGCCGGCACGCCCGCCTTGAGCAATGCCGCGTGAAATAACTTGCTGTTTTCCACTTTCACCAAGCCGTCGTCGGCACAATGGGCAAGAAAGGTCGGCGGCGTCCGGTCGGTGATTTGAAGTTCGTTCGACACACTATTGAGAAGCTCGGGCGCGGGCTCCGGGCCCAGCAGCCGCACGCGCGAGGGTACGTGGGCAAACGGGCCCATGGTGACCACCGGGCACATGAGGATCTGGAAGTCGGGCCGGCATTTCATTCGGGCGACCGGGTCGGTCGCCTGAGGATCGCCGGAGTCGAAGTGCGTCGACAGTGTCGAGGCCACGTGCCCTCCCGAGGAAAAGCCCATCACGCCGATCTTCTCCGGCTCGAGGTTCCACTGGGCCGCGTTGGAACGGATCAGACGCATTGCCCGTTGGGCGTCCTGCAACGGGGCCGGATGACGATAGCCGTGGACGGGCAACCGGTACGCAAGCGAGAATGCCGCGATACCCTGCGAATTGAACCACCGGGCAATGTCGGCCGAGGCCGAGATATGCTTGTATCCGCCGCCGGGACAGATCAGCACGGCGGGCGTCTTGCCCTTGGCATCGGGTACGGGAAACAACGTCAGAATTGCCTGGTCCGTCTTCTCTGTACCCGTCGCACCCGGTGCCCCGTCCGGCCATATATCGACGGTGGCGCCGGCCGAAGCAACGCTCGCTGCCAAGGTGACGGCCGTTATCCACGCGGCACACTTCGCTCGCATTTGCGTTCTCCTCGATAGGGAAGATTGGCGGCCGGGTTGCTCATTGATTGGCGCTCATCAACTCCAGCATCGCTTTGCCGGAGGCTTTGCCGATCCGGTTGAACCAGATCGCGCTGCCCATGTAGTGGTATCCGAAGTCGGAGCCGGTCTGCTCCCACTTCTCGAAGTTGTCCCTCCATTTCGGATACAACTCCTCGGCCGCCTTGTCGATCAGCACGTCGGTACGCACGGCCTTCACGTTGCCCTTGAACTCGGGTACGCTCTGCATGGCCGTCTGGGCCTCTTGGATCGTCAGCATCGCACCCTTGGCCGGCTTCGAGCCGTTTTGTCCCATCAGGTCGATCACGAACGGCAGCTTAGGGGCGTCGAGGTCCTTACGCACGTCCTTGATGAAGTGCTGCATGTTCGACGCGTACTCCGTTTCTGCGCCGTACATATCGTTCCAACCCTGGAACCAGACGAAACCGGCCACTTCGAGCTTCTTGCCCTTGAGCGCGGGAAACATGGTTTCGTAGTTGTCGAAGGTCTCCTTGATCTCGGCCATCATGTTCCGATAGGAGGAGCCGTAAGGTTCCTTGATATCATCCATCGTCGGCAGCGGGTCGTTGCGATTGTTCTTCTCGTTGTTCGCCTTGACGCGTTTCTGCCTCTGCTCGAGTTCTTCCTGAAGTTTCTCGTCGCTGGGCAGACCGGCCGAAGGGGAGCGGAAGAGCTTGAACAGCGAGTGGCCGCCCCACGCCGCTTTGATCAACACCACCGGCTCGTCGAAATGATCGCCTACAACCGTGCCGAACTCCAACTCCATGCCGGTGCGGTTGGGCGAACCGTAACCGATGGTCAGCCCGCCGCTGCGGTCCAGGTACTTGATGAATACGTCGTCGCGGACGATCCACTCGCCGTCCTTGCGTAAGTGCGCGAACAGTTCCTTCGTTGCGGGCGCCCCGGCCTGATAGTCGAGCAATGAATTCTTGGCCTTACCTTCCATGTTGGACTGCCCCGCAAGGATAAAGACCTTCACCGGCTTCTCGGCGTCTGCGGCAACGGTTACCAGGGACACGGTGATCGATACGACGAGTGCGAGCAACAGCGTTTGCTTCTTCATGGTCGATACTCCTGAATGGTGTGATGTAAAGGGTTCTTTGTAAGGTATCTCGCGTACTGGATTACGCTGACGTTCTACTTCTTCTCCGGAGGCCCGGTCGGATTGGCGGGTGCTTTGGGGCCGCCGAGCAACTCGATCATTGCTTTGCCCATGGCGTCGCCGATCAGGTAGTAGCTTTCGGCGTTGCAGCACCAATGATAGCGGATCGGGCGCGGCGAGACGGGCCCGTCGCG
>JABMRB010001348.1 GCA_013202865.1 Candidatus Nealsoniibacteriota bacterium
CTGCATCTCCCGCCCCACCGATCACCAAGCCATCCTGCTGGACCGCCTCGGGCTCCATTTGCCTCGTCAACTAAAAGTTGAACCCAAGATGTAGTGGAAAAATCCCGCTGCCTAGTCGAGAAAACAAGGGGTTTCGCGGAGGCAAGTGTGGAACTTGGGTTAGACGTGCTCCCCAACCTTCCACTCGATGGTGGGGGGAGAGTACTCCAGCAGGCAACCGGGACCACTGACACAGTGGAGCCGCTGGGCGCGCTTGCACCAATGCGTGTCCTTTCGGCAAGCGTGCATGAACCGTTTTGAGGGGTGTGGTATCGTTGGCTGTCAACACAGAACTTTTTGTAGGACGGCTGATGAGTTCCAGAAAGACCGGCGACCTTCCTGCCCGGCTAGTGAGCCTTCGGCAGCGATTTGAGCGGTGGCGGCGGACGCGTAAGGTGCGGTCCCGGATTCCCGAACCGTTGTGGGCTTCGGCCGTAAAATTGGCCGGCAGATACGGGACCCACCGGACGGCCAAGGCGTTGCGGGTCGATTACTACGCGTTGAAGAAGCGAGTCGAACAGAAAGCTGCCATTGCTGGCACCCAACAGGAACCTGCTGCCATTGCCAGCAAGGCGTCTGCGGCCGCTGCCGAAGCGACGTTTCTCGAATTGCCTGCTGCCACCTGAACCAAGGCGTCCACGACACTGGCCGCGCACCAGTTGCAGGTCCTTCTCTCGGCAGGCAATCCCGAAGCGGCGCGGGCCGCGCCCCCGTGGCGTCCGGTGGGTCCAACGGATTGACGCGAAACAATCGGGATGAATCGATCTTACGCTGTCGATACACTCTTGCTATGCTCTGCCGGCCATCAGCCATCGGCCTAACCTCGCTATCCAGGAGGTGCCGGGTTATCCTCTGTGCCGGCATCTTCGCCGGTTGCCGTTGCAAGGATCATGAAACGGACGCAGCCAAAGATCATCGAGTTGGGTGCAAAGACACTGCAAGAGGCTCTGCGGTGTGCCGAGACGACACTCAATGATGAGCACTACGAGGCAATCAAAGCGGTCGTCGAGTCCTACGCTTACATCGCCGAGTTGGCAGAGCATTTTCCCGAGGAGTGTCGGCGCGTACTGGAGGCCCTGGCGGTGATCTACCGCAACGACGCGATCGCCCGCAAGCGGAAACTGTCGCCGGCGGCGCGTCTCGATTTCCATCAGGCCAACAGCGGTTCGACCATGGAGGAACTCCAGGCCTGGCTCGCCCGACAGTTTGAGGATCGGCTAGTCGAGCCCAACTCGACGCTCGGCGGGGCGATCTCATACATGCTCAGGCACTGGGAGAGGTTGACGCTGTTTCTACGCGTGCCCGGGGCACCGCTGGACAACAATATCTGTGAACGCGTCTTGAAGAAGGCCATCCTTCACCGCAAGAACGCGTTGTTCTACAAGACCGCCAAGGGCGCCCACGTCGGCGACGTCTTCATGAGCCTGATCTACACCTGCGAGTTCTGTGGGGCCAATCCGTTCGATTACCTGACCGAGCTTGAGCGACACGCGGGCGAGCTGGCCTCGAACCCCCAGCGTTGGATGCCCTGGAACTACCGCTCGATGCTCGACGGCGTCAACACGCCATCCGACAGCCTCCACTGATTCCCGCCGTCGCCTCACTCTTCTCGCCCCGGTCGCCACGCCAGCAAAGATTTTGCAGGCTTACCGGAAGGACACAGTTCAACGAGACGGTGGCGGCGGAGCGGGACCACTACATCGGCGAAGTGGTCAAACTGATGTACCGCTTTGAGCCGGAGTGGAGGGGCATCAACCGGGCCGATGCCGAGGACATCGTGCAGTCGGCCATGATGGCGGCGTGGCGAAAACGAGACACGTACCAGCCAATCAAACCGCTGCGCAACTGGTTGTTCCTTTTCGTTCAGAACACCTATCGAGCCGATCACGCCTTGCGGGCGAAGCGGAAACATCGCATTGATATGCTGGAGTGGGTTCAGAGCAACAACTTTGCCCCACCCTCCCAGGTCGTCGGCTACGCTGAAAGTATTCGTCGGGATGCTGAACAGGAGAAATACCGGTCACTGGTCGCCAAGTTGATCGAGACGCTTCCCGAGCCGCTCCTCACAACGTTCCGGCACGTCTACTACGACAACACCACGAAGATCGACGTTTCTCGGACTACGGGCGTCGGATACAGTACGGTGTTCAGCCGCATCCGCCGTGGTGTGGCTCAGTTGCGAAACCGGTTCGGCGACCTGGAGGGAGGTGTGGCAGCATGAAGACAATCCTACTGGCAGACAAGAGCGGCCACCCCGTCGCAACACTGATACCCCAGTGTAGTGAGCGGTTTGGCCGCGCGTTCGTCAAGGAGTTCTGTGACTTGCTGCCGCATAACCGGTTGGCAAGCGCCGGATTCCGGGTTCTCGACGTTATGTGTCTCGACGGGCAGGAAGGGAGGGCCGTGGCATGATCTGCATAAGCAGAACCAAGCGTTTCACCGACGGCGTTCGACCGCTGGAGGGCCGACTGGGGCTCGCACCGACCGGCTCGAAAGGCCGACGACGACGACGGGTTCCCGGCCCCGGCATCGGTGCGTTTCAGAAAGGAACCAGGACAATGAGTGAAGAGCGTTGGA
>JABMRB010001349.1 GCA_013202865.1 Candidatus Nealsoniibacteriota bacterium
CCTGCCGGGTCTGCCGGGCTTGCCTGACCAGTGCCTCGTGCCGATTGCCTTGGTTCTGGATTTCGACCTTCTGCTGCCGAGTCAGCCGCAGTTGCTCGACCATCTCGAGCGTCAGATCCGGGGGGATTTCGCGAAGCACAGCCTCGGCCCTTTTCCCGAACTGCGCGCGCTCGGCACGGAGTCGAGGCAGATCGGCCTGGGCCTTGCGGTAACTCCCCAGGGCACCGGGGAGCTTCGCGACGGCATCTGCGCGGGTCGTCAACACCTCGGGTACGTGCACCGACTCGAGCGTGCCATCGATCTCGCGGATTGCCTCCCGCGCGGTGTCGTATTCCCTTTGCGCGACGGCCAGTTCCGTGACCGACTTGCGACGTATTTCGGCGAATTCCGCATGAAGGATCGGCACGTCACCCAGCTTTGCCAGTTCCGCCTGCGTCTCTTTTCGCTTGGCGATCACCGGCAGCGCGGCACGGATGCGTTGTAGCCGGGTCTTCTCCCGTGAAGCCCGCCCCAGCCGCGTCTCCACTTCCTCCAGCCGGTTCCTTGCTTGGCGGAGCCTACGGTCGTGTTCGTCCCATTCGGTGGAGGAAAGCCCGGCGGCGCGGATGCCATTCTTGGCCTCCTTCAGCTTGTTGAGGCTCCGGTTGACGGCCGGATTGGAAGCCCTCGCAGCAGGACTAAACAGCTTGGCAGCCTGCTCCTCGAAATCCTTGCGAATCTGCCGCAGATCGGCGATTCCCGCCCCCGCGGCGAACAGCGCTTCGCCGACGTGCCCACCGCCATGGAGGATCTCCTGGCCGCCGGCGACCAGCGACGGGTGGTCGATGCCGAACATCTTCTCGAACTGCTCGGGGCCGACGCCGCCGAGCAAGACACGCAGCGTGTCTTCGTCCAGGGGCGTCTTGTCGTCGGACTCCAGCAGCGTGTTCTTGGCTCCCTTGCGGCGAAGCAGTTCCAGGTGCGTGCCGTCCGCTCGGCCGAGCGTGGCGCCGACGCGGAGACGCGGGTGGGCGTGGATGAAGTTGTCCGCCGAATTGTTCGGGATACCGTACAACATCTGCCGCAGTCCACGTAGCGAGGAACTCTTGCCGGCCTCGTTCGGACCATAGACGACGTGCAATCCATGCTCGCCGCCCGACAGATCGAGCACCACGTCGGTGAACGGGCCGAAGGCACGCAGGTCGAGCCGCAGCAACCTCATGGCGCGGTCTCCCGGTGGTGGAGCTGCCGGACCAGCATCTGCTCGACCTCTTCAAGCATCTCGCCAAGCACGTCGCCATGGTCCAAGTCGATCGCGTCGGGGCCTTCGGTGAGCTCGGCCGGCAGCCTCTTCTTCAGCTTCTGCAAGTCGTCGACGAGCAGCGCGGGGAGCGCCTCCGGGTTGGCTTTCAGCTCGGCGGTAAGCTCCAGTAGCTCTCCGATCGGGCCTTCGGTTGCGCGGACCCGGTCGAGATCGATCGGCAGCGAAGTACGGAGCTTCACTTTTTCGATCCAGAGATTGCCGACGTCCATCGCGACTGCGCGAACTTCACTCGTCCACCGGCGCGGTTCCGCGGCGATCTGCCGGTGGGCGGGGCATGGGCCGTCGATTTCGACGCGTACGGCCAGCGGGCGATCGTCCGATTGCGCCACCAACTCGGCAAGCTGGCCGCGGAGCCGGTCGAGGAGTTCTTCGGGCGTCTCGGCCTCGGACGCGTCCACGCGACATACTTCCCAGCGGAGCACGTCCAGCGGTCGCGGCTCGATCCGGACTTGTCCTTCATCGTCGACGGTCACCAGCATACAGCCCTTGGGACCCGTTTCGCGAATGTGACGTCCTTGCAGGTTGCCGGGGAAGACTACCGGCGGATCGTCGCAGAGCGTTTCCTGCCGGTGGACGTGGCCCAGGGCCCAATAGTCGTACTGTTTCGACCGCAGGCCGTCCAGCGTGCAGGGTGCGTACGGCTCGTGCCCCTCGCGGCCGGTGACGCTGGTGTGTAAGATGCCGATGTTGAACAGGCCGGGCTCGGTCGGCGGATAGCCAAGCGAAAGGTCCTCCATTTCCGCCGCCTTGGCGTAGCTTTGGCCGTGGATCGCGACCCCCAATTCGTCGAGCCGGACCGTCTGCGGTTTGCCGTGCGAGAGCTTCGTCACGTTGGCCGGCATTTGCAGTGTCTTGGTTATCCGGCTGGCTGCGTCGTGGTTGCCTGCGATCAGGAAGACATCGATCTCGGCCTCGCGGAGCTTGACCATCTGCGAGACGAAATAGAGCCCCGTATGGTGGTCCCGCCAATCGCCGTCGTAGAGGTCGCCCGCGATCAGCACGAAGGCGACGGACTGCTCGACGGCCAGATCGACCAGGTTCTCCAGTGCCCGACGGGTCGCCAGCCGGATCTCGTCGACCGGGGCATCTTCGTAGCGCTGAAGCCCGCGCAAGGGGCTGTCGAGGTGGATATCGGCAGTATGGAGGAACTTCAGCACCGTTTACCTTTCTACGCAAATCAGCGAGCCGCGGGGTTCACCCCCGCGCTTCTCTGCGAAGCCGCAAGCGCCAGCATGCTAACCCGCAAGCGGCAGTATATCCGCCCGGCCGGTTCCTTTCCATGGTCCCGCTTGACAAGACCGCCCCGCAGGCCGTAGGCTGACGGTTTGACCCTAACCGTGTCTCCGTCAAGAGGAGCCTGCCGATGGCCGTGATCTATCGAGTGAACATGTCGGATTTGTCGATTCGGACCGAGATGCCGGGCGTCAAGTACGCGCAGACGGGCGGCCGGGGACTGACCTCCGCGATGATTGCCGCCGAGGTCCCCCCCACGTGTCACGCCCTGGCGGCCGAGAACAAGCTGGTGATCGCCCCGGGCATCCTCACCGGCACGGGCGCCCCGTGCGGCGGGCGGCTCTCGATCGGCGCCAAGAGCCCGTTGACCGGCACGATCAAGGAAAGCAACTCCGGCGGGCAAGGGGCCCTGGCCTTGGCCGCGTTGGGGATCAAAGCCATCGTGCTTGAGGGCCGGCCGGCCGACGGCAAGTGCTACCGGCTGATCGTCAACACCGACGGTGTGAAGATCGAACCGGCCGACGGTCTGGTCGGCCTGGGTAACTACGAGACGGTCGGCAAGCTGCTCGGGGAGTTTGGCGACAAGGTGGCATGTATCAGCATCGGCCAGGCGGGTGAGATGAAGATGGCCGCGGCCAGCATCGCGGTGACCGACGTCGAGGGCCGGCCCACCCGGCATTGCGGACGCGGCGGCCTCGGGGCCGTGATGGGTAGCAAGGGCGTTAAGGCGATCGTCGTCGACCCCGAGGGCGGGCAGCGGCTCATCCCGGCCGACGCCGACACGTTCAAGGCGGGTGCGAAGAAGCTCAACACCGCGCTCAAGGCACACCCGGTCACCGGCGAGGGCCTGCCCAAGTTCGGCACCAACGTGCTGGCCAACGTGATCAACGCGGCCGGCGGCTATCCGACGCGAAACTTCCGGGAGGGCCAGTTCGAGGGGACCGAGGCGATCAGCGGCGAACGGCAGCACGACGTGATCCTCGAGCGGGGCGGCCAGATCGCCCATGCGTGCCACAAGGGCTGTACGATCAAGTGTTCGCGAACCTACCTCGACAAGGACGGCCAGTACGTGACCAAGGGCCCCGAGTACGAGACCGTTTGGGCCCATGGGGCCGACTGCGGAATCGACGACCTCGACGCGATCGCCCGGATGGACCGGATGGACGACGACTTCGGGCTGGACACGATCGAGGCCGGTGCGACCATCGGCGTGGCCATGGAGGCCGGCATTGTGCCCTTCGGCGACGCCGCCGGCGCAATCAAGCTGCTCGAAGAGGTCGGCAAGGGCACCGCTTTGGGACGTCTGGTGGCTTCCGGCGCCGAGGTGCTCGGCAAGGCGTACGGCGGGTCGCGAATCCCGACGGTCAAGGGCCAGTCGATGCCGGCCTACGATCCCCGGGCCGTCAAGGGGATCGGCGTGACCTACGCCACTTCGACGATGGGGGCCGACCACACGGCCGGGTATGCCGTGGCGCCGAACGTGCTAGGCGTGGGCGGCAGCGTCGACCCGCTGAAGCCCGAAGGACAGGTCGAACTCAGCCGCAACATGCAGATCGCGACCGCGTCGATCGATTCGGCCGGGCTGTGCCTGTTCGTGGCCTTTGCCGTGCTGGACGATTCGACGGCCTTGGACGGAATCTGCGAAATGCTCGGCGGGCTGTTCGGCACACCGTTTACCGTCGACGACTATCTGGCCATCGGGCGGGCGACACTGGCGGCGGAGCGGAAGTTCAACGCGGCGGCCGGGTTCTCGCCGGCCGACGACCGATTGCCCGACTTCTGCAAGACCGAAAAGCTCGCTCCCCACGACGCCATTTTCGACGTAGCCGACGAAGAGCTGGACCAGGTCTTCGACTTCGTCGAGTAGCCGCCCAATTGCCGCTTGCGGCTTAGCACCGTAGACCC
This sequence comes from Candidatus Nealsoniibacteriota bacterium, assembly GCA_013202865.1. Lineage (GTDB taxonomy): Bacteria > Planctomycetota > Planctomycetia > Pirellulales > Thermoguttaceae > JABMRB01. The sequence continues at coordinate 4,442 of JABMRB010001349.1, forward strand.
CAGCGTTGCATGAATCACTGGTGCGATGGCCCTCCGAGGCCGTCGATCGTTGCGTCGACACAAAATGTTGGCGTGTCGGCAAAGTTCACTTTTCGTGAAGTTTGGAAAATCGGACAGAATCTCGCACTCACCGTGAGAGAGACGGCCTCGGAGGGCCATCTTACAGGACTGTAGCCGTTTGGAAGACACCAAAATGCCCCAGGTCCGCGTGAACCTCTACGCCATGCTTCGCAAGTACGTCGGCGGTGCCACGTCGGTCGAGGTCGAGATCGAGCCGGGCCGCACGATCCAGCAGGTGCTCGACGAGTTAGGCGTGCCGGCCGACCAAACGCGGATCATCTTCGTCGACAGCCGCGCCGCCGACCTATCGCAATCGCTTGAGGGCGGCGAGCAGATCGGCGTCTTCCCGGCCATCGGCGGCGGGTAGGTCGGACGGCCTACGCAGGCTTGTAGTGGCCCGATTCATCGGGCCCGAACATTCAGAACCGCATGAACGCGGTCACTACGAACGGCGCAAGCGATGAATACCGTTGAAAGCCGCGGGTCTCGATGGTACTGCCTGGTCTGGCTGGTGCCGATCGCCGTCGGCGGCGTTCTGGTCTATTGCCAGTTGCACACGACGCCGTGGTTCGTCACGTTGGGTGCTGGCATGCGCTTTACGCGTGGCTGGCCGATGGCTTACGTGTTGCTGCAAGAACGAGGTTCGCCGCCGGCGCTAAAGATCCGAGAGGTCTATCTCGCCCGGCTTGTGATCAACGTTTCGATCTCGTTGGCGGTGTCTGCATGCACGGCGTATCTGTTCGGCAAGTGGGCCCGCCGGCGGCTGCAAGTGCCGCTGGCAACGATCCTGATGCTGCCGGCCGTGATGGCGATGCTGTTCGCGATGAACCATTTCGATCCGTGGTTGATTCGGCCGGTCTCGGAACCGTGGTACGTCCAAGCGGTCGTGATCTTTGGCGTGGGGTGTACGCTGTACGTGGCGTGGCGATTGGTCGGCCGTGCCGTGGTGTGGGCGTCGCACAGTGGCTTCGCACTTCTCACCGTCGGGCGGTCTCTCGAGCCGCCACTTAACTCAAGCGGCGGTAGCATAGCAGACAAGGAAAAGAAGTTGCACATACGTGAAGCAAGAGAGTCGGATCTGAACGATGTACTGTCCGTGGAACGCGAAGCGTTCGGGCATACGAAAGAGGCTGAATTGGTGAGGGAACTCTTGGAGGACCCTAGCGCACAACCGGTCTTATCACTGCTTGCACTTGAAGACGATCGAGCGGTGGGGCACATTCTGTTTACTGCGGTACATCTGGAGAACACCGAGGATACCGCGTCGATGGCAATTCTAGCTCCCCTGGCGATCGTGCCTGCCGCGCAGAAGCAAGGAATTGGCGGCAAGCTCATCCAAGAAGGATTACAACTCTTAGCGAAATCAGGAGTCGATATTGTTCTTGTTCTTGGGCATCCGGAATACTACCCGCGATATGGATTCCGACCGGCGGAACGTCTTGGCTTCGAGGCCCCCTACCCTATTCCCGAGGAACATGCCGATGCATGGATGGTCCAAGAACTTCGTCCGAATAGGATCGGCTCGATTCGTGGCAAGGTCGTTTGTGCAGACACCCTCAGTAAGCCTGAACACTGGCGGGAATAGCCTGCCCCCAGTTGCAGTTATCACCGGTCGCCAGGTCGTTCAGAACATCTGGACGACGCGGATCATGGCGGTATCGTTGAGGTCGTCGTCGCCGAAGATCCAGTCTATGGAATCCGTGTCATAGCGGTAGCCGAGAAACTCGTCAATCGCAGGCGGACAGGGAGTTTCGCTTGTCGGCTCGTCAACCACCAACTCGTCAATCATCGGCTCGTCAACCACAGGCACGTCACTTACCGGTACGGGGCGCACCGACTCGTCGGTCACCACCGCTTCGCCAGGCTGCGATTGGCCGAGCGGAAGTTGAGAGTCAAACTGCGAATCGCCGGACAGTAGGGAGTCGTCAGCCCCTAAGGTTGCCGAGACTAGCCGAGACGATGCTGCCGCCGCCAGCCGAGCACGGCCAACCCCGCCACCCCGGCCAGCAGCATCACCAACGTCCCCGGCTCGGGCACTAGAGTGGCCGTTTGGGAGACCGTAGCAACGGTCGCCGCCACGACGTCTGTAGCGAAATCGTAGTCGTAGGTCACACCGCTGAGGCTTCCCGGGTCATTGGCCGCCCGATCGCTGGCGTCCTCGGGGCCGTGATAGTATTCGTTTGCCCCGCCCCAGATTTCGCTGGCCGTGTTCTCGATGGCTAGAAAGGCGGGATAACCGGCATTGGCGAACGGTGCATGGTCGCTTCCGTACGCTGAACTTTCGGCGTGCAGACTGTCGATGCTCAGCGACGGCACGTAAGTGCCGGCGGCCGTGATGAACGTGTCGGCCCAATCCGTGCAAGCAGTTGTGTTCCTGGTTAGCAAATCAAGATCCAAAGGCTCGCTTGGGGCTTTATCCGAGCCGGGGCGCAGGATCATGTCGAGGTTAATCACGCCCAGAACGTTCTCGCTGCCCGGCGCGACCACGTTGTTCACGTAGTCCTTGCTGCCCCACAGGCCGTCCTCCTCGGCGTTGAAGCCGATGAATCGAATCGTGGACTCGAACTGATACTGGCTGAGCACCCGCGCCGCCTCGAGCACACCGGCCGTTCCCGAGGCGTTGTCGTCACCACCGGGCCGTTCGTTGCCGAGGCTGCCGCCAATATGGTCATAGTGTCCGCAGACGATCACGACGTCGTTGGGCGAAGCAGTCCCCGGCAGTTCACCCACCACGTTCAGGTAGCTGCCCTGAATGGTTACGTTCAAGCCAAAGGTGGTGAACTGGTCGGTCAGATACAGCCGGGCCTCCTGGTTTCCCAGGCTCCCGTCGCCCGCCCAGCCGTCTCGGTCGCGATACCCTTGGTTATAGGACACATCGTAGAGGCCCAGCCCCATACTTTCTACGGCCAACTGATAGGCTTCGTACTGCGCGGGGTCAACCTGGCCCACAAGGTCGGCAGTGGTGGCGGCCGAAGAGGAAGGGGCGCTGGTGAGTACAACACCAGATACCGATACTATTACCGCCAAACACACCACCAAGCGTTTCATATTATCATCTCCACAATAGTCATGTCTCTTCGCTTGCGAGGGTGCTACCGCCGGCGGCGGTAGACGGTTAAAGCACGCAATCCAAGCCCCAGCAACGCGGCGCCCAGGAGCATCATGATCGTCCCCGGCTCGGGAACGACCACCGAATAGCCTTGGATGCAGAAATTGGCCGAGCCGGTTACCACTCGTTGCACGTCGTCGCCGTACAGATACAGGTCGTGGAGGTCCGCCCAGTCGGTGCCGTCGAGGTAGTAGCTCTCCCCGGACAGGGCGTCGGAGACGATGCTGTTGTCCGTCACGGCCGGGGCACCCAGCAGCACGGGAACAGTGGAAGTGCGGTCGATGGGTTGGCCACCGTCGGAAAGCTCCAAGTAGATATAGAAGTCGTCGCCTAGCGCGAGGTCAACCAGCCCGTCCAGGTCGATCGTATGATATCCGGTAACGCCTATCGTTCCCGACTTGCTGGCCAACTCTGTTTCCAGCGTGCCGTTGCCGCCCTGATCGAAGTCGTCGTAAACTTTGATCGTAAAGTCAACGTCGTCTTGTGCGGTGTAGAAGCCGACCGAGTTGAGCGGATCATCGGAGGTTGCCGTAAAGGCGTTGAAGGCGGTGTCCACGTCGGTCAACGTGTCGCGCCAGCCGTGGTAGTCGTGGCTGTAGATCTCCGTGTATTGGTCCAGTTCGACGTTTTGGAAGGAGACGGCGCCCATCTCGGGATGTTGACCGGCGTGCTTGTCGTAGTAGGAGATCCAGAAATGCCCGTCACCGTTCCAGCCGCCGCCCCAACTGTTCTTGCACAACCAGGCGCCGTCCTGCGGGGCCTGAGTAGCCTGGTTGTCGTCCCAGCCGATGATCGTGACCGAGTGATTCGGGTCATTGCCATCGGAAGGTGGTTGATAGTGCGTGCCTCCGCTGTAGTACCCGCCGCCCCAGAACAGACACGTCCCGACGGCGCCGTGATCCACGATCACGTTTTTGACGGTATTGATGTTCGCCAAACCCTCGCCGACGGTGTACCACTCGACGTCTCGTGCGCGATAGGGGTTGTTGCCCGCGCCCCGGGCCGGAACGGTGTAGTACCACTGGTCGTCGCGTTCACCCGGTTCGTCGTCCTTACTGACCGCGCCGTCTCCACGGGCCATGTAGGCCGTGGTAACCCGGTAGTCTCCACCCTGGTGCGGCTCGAGTCCGTTGCCGTTCTGCTGCGCGGGGGTGGTGTCGTCGTTGTTGTGCCAGTTGAAGCCGTTCCACCAATCCAGGTGGTATTCGTTCAGGTTGGGCTTGGCGTCGGATTCCAGACCCTCGCCCACGTACTGCGCCCATCGACCCGTACGAAGCAGATTGCTCTCCATGGCCGCCATTGAGCCGTGTGCCCAACAGGTGCCGCCTGTTTGATTTTTTACGGAGGTGTCGTAGCCGACGTCGCGGAGGTCGTAGCTGGCCGACGGATCGGCGCAGGCAACACCAGACACCCATACTATTACCGCCAGACACACCACTAAGCGTTTCATGTTTTCTCTCAAAGGGGACGGGGGTTTCCGCACGTCTCAAGAACCCCTCAACTGAACGACCGCGGACAAGCGAACCAGCAATTGAGCCAAGCGAAAACTCCGGGCGTACAGTCGAAAGAACCGCCGCCATCTTGGGTAACCGTTTTCGGGCGGGCACACTCGCTGCCTCCACCTTGCATTGTGAAGTGACTAGAAGTCCATTTACTTCATGTAATCTAGCAGAATTGGCGAAAAAAGTCAATAATCCGAGACGTTTCTTCACGAAATCCAAGCCTGGTCCAATTATGGCCATTCTCGGGTAACAGCCGCTTGCGGCTTAGCAGTTTCTCGCAC
>JABMRB010001350.1 GCA_013202865.1 Candidatus Nealsoniibacteriota bacterium
CGAGGACGAGGCAATCCGCGGTTTGCGGCAACACCTTGAACATTCGACTGCACCCAACGAATGGGATTCGTTCTTGCTCCACGCCGTTTCAATCGAACCGGCCAGTTGGATGCCACGATTTCGGCGAGCAATGCAGCGCGCCGAGCTATTGGCAATGGCCGGCATGACGACGGTGGGAGAACTCTTTTCGGTTCACCAAGGTATCCGAACGGGCTGCAATCCGGCGTTTGTTTTGTCATCTAGGGACGTTGAAGACCTACCCGGCAAGGAAAGAAGGTACTTTCGGCCTATCGCTAGCAATTCGACGATTCACGATGGTGTTGTCTCCCGAAATGAATATGTCTTTTATCCGTACGGTAGGGATGGACTGCTGTTAGCAACCGAGAAAGAACTCACGAAGGCTGTACCAACCTATTATGAGGGCTATCTTAAGCGGAACAAAGATAAACTCTGCAATCGCTCAAGTTTGCGTGAACGGAAATGGTGGGAGCTTTCTGAACCGCGACCCTCGTGGCAGCACGTTCCGCAACCGAAAATCGCTTCAACCTATTTTGGTGATCGCGGCAGTTTCGCTTTCGACGATGATGGCTCGTTTGTGGTTTTGCAGGGCTATGGATGGTTATGGAAAGGGTTTTCCATCGACGATGAAAGCGAATCGGCAGCGGAGGACGGACTTGAGTTCTCGGAAACGTTGCTTCCGTGGGCTTATTTATGTCTCCTGAACAGCGCCATCTTTGAAGACTTACTGGAAAGCAGTTGCCCACGTGTGCAAGGCGGACAGTTCAATCTGTCTGCGCGATTCGTCAATCGTGTCTACTTGCCGGATCTCTCAAACGATCTTCAAGTCACGGGCGATCTCGTCGAGGAATTGGCTCAATTTGGACGGCGAATCCATGCTGGTGAAATGCCCGACGTTGACCAAATCGACGAGGTGGTAGCACGAGCATACGGATTGCCCAAGTAGCACATACGCAGATCACGCTTTGTAAGGGTGGAATCCAATGGCTTCGGTCAGCAGAATCGAAAGACTTCATCAAACTCTTGAGAATCGTATCCATCATCTGACGAGGATGCAAGTCTTGATCCGCTGTCGTGTTGAGAACTGGAAGCGAGTTGTGAAAGGTTCAACGACTTCATTCGACATGGTTTGTCGGGACTACACGGCGACTGCCGAAAGAAAACGAGGCGGGCGATGCCCAGTTTTTCGGCCAAGCCGCGGTCCAGCATCGCTCGAAGATCAACTTTGGGCTGGTTGGCACGAAGAATGGCATTGCGAACAACGCAACGAGTTCGATTTGATCGGAGTGGGTTGGACATTCTTCTGGGGAGTCGGGGGACGGCTCGGCCGCGAACAAGAGATCTTGCGAGCCGAGTGGGATCAGGTGCCCGACGCGATGGATCAGTTCCATCGTCGAGGCGGGTCTGCGGCTCAGCCCCACTGGCATCTGGATACGGGTATAATGGCTGGCTATTCAAGACCAGTTTCGCGTCAGGTTCCGGCGGGTGAGCCGCCGGTGTTGGAGGAGCTTGCTTCCGAAATTGAGTCGGCATTGGAGGAAATCGGAGATTCAGTCGGCATTCAGGAGATCGACTTGTCCGGCATGCACTTGGGAATGGGAGGTTGGCAAAATCACAACGACCATCCCCGTTGCTGGCAGAGGCAGGTCTCCGAAGATTGGGGGGAACTTATTCTCTGGGCCGAGCGGACGCTTGAGTCGGCACGTGACCAGTTCGGAGAACTGAAGATCGCAGAAATCGCCGAGTGATTCACAAGGGAAGGCGCGAAGGGTATTCCAGATATTCTGGGGCGATATTTCGGGGGATAACTGCCGGCGTGACAACGCTCTGCGACGTGGCCCCTACTCTAACGTCGGCTGCACGACTTCGCCGTGGGCTTGGGCTTCGCAGTTCTCGTACGAGCCGAAGAAATCGGAGTTGCTGTCCAGCCATAGTGTGATGCGATGGAACTCTTCGGTCGACAGCTTCACGTCGTAATGGCCCTTCTTGAGGATCTCATAAAGCTTCGACGCCCGGGCGCCGTACTTGCCGGGGATGGTCGTCGGCGTGGTGAAGGCGGCGTTGTCGAAATAGAACGCGTACGGCCTCAGGTTGTTGTACGAGGGATAGAACTTGCCCCGGTTGCCGGCCACGTCGCCGGCGCTGAGATCAAAGGCCTTGGGCTCCTTGGCGTGACACTCGACGCAACGGCGATCCAACACGGGCTGCACCAGCCGTGGGAAACTGAACGGCTTCGAGCCCTCGATGTCCGGCCGGATGCGAGACGGCGCTCGTCGCATCGCCAGCGGTGTCTGCGAGGGCGACTTGGGGGCAAGGTGACGCGGCTCGTGGCAGCCTTGGCACGTGAGCGTCTCGCCCGCGTGGACGTACGTGGCGCTGCGCATCATTTGCACGGCCAGACCGTCGCCGTCGAGCGCCTGGAAACAGACCGGGATGTTGATCGGCAACAGGAACGACGCGCTGCCGTCCGATTCCACCGGCACTGTGCCGAGGATCGCCCGGGCGCCCTTCTGGCTGCCGTATCCGATGGCCGGGTTGTGGGCAAAAGGAGTCGTCTTGGGCAGCAGTTGAACGATGCGGACCGCCTTGATCTGCGTGTTGTCCGGCCATGGCAGCACGCTGTCGTAGACGTTCACCAGGTTCACCGTCGCGGTCTTAGGCAGCTTGTCGGGGTCCGACGCAACGAACTTCTCGCCCGGCGCCAGTGCCTTGCCCACGAGCGTCTTCTGCGGCACGACCGGCGGGCGGGTGCGCGGGCGAAGCGGCACCGGGTTCAGGCAGGAGATGTTCGGGTCGCGGTAGATCAAGTCGCGGTTGCCGAACGAGTCGATCAGGTAGACGCCGTAGTTGTTCGCCTCGCCGGCGTTCGATTTGCTGAACGCGTCGTAAACGCAAAGATAGAAATCCTCGCTCAGCGGCCAGGCCGTGGCGTAGTTGGCCGGGCCGCGGTGCGTGGCACATTCCGATTCCGGGAAGAGCTGGTCGGGCGTCAGACGCCGCACCGGGGCCATGGCGTCGTCGTCGGCAACTTTCGGGTCGACAATCACCAGCGAACCGTAGGCCTGACCGTGATGACACGCGGCCGTGGCCACCAGCTTGGGCGAGCCGGGGATCGCGCGGATGTCGGCCTCGAAGTGCGGGCGTTGGCCCGCGTTGGCGGCGAAATTGCCGTGAATCACCCGCGAATCGCGGCCGTCGGGCGTCGTAATCCACGGGTGGTGGGCCTGATTGAAGCCGCGGTCCACGTAGTCCCAACGCGTGTAGACGATCATCCCGTTGTGATCGACGCTCGGCTGCCATTCGTTGGTCTCATGCGGGCTGAGCATCACGATGTCGCTGCCGTCGTAGTTCATCGAATGCAGCGTGAAGCTGGGCACCGGCCGGCCATGACACCGCCCGTACCCGCCGCGACGCTCCGAGATGAATGCGATCCGCCCGTTGGGCAGATAGCAGGGATCGAAATCGTTCCATGCGCCGTCGGTCAGTTGCACGAGGCCCGACCCGTCGACGTTGACCCGGAAGATGTGCCACGTGTTGTCCTCGTTCCAGGTGTAGCTGTGACGCGGCTCCTTGGTGGTGTCGGTGTAAGCGAAGAGGATGTGCTTGGCATCGAACGAAAGCTCGGGCGAAAGGTAAGCGCCGTCGGACGTCATCTTCTGGCCCTCGAGCCGCCCGTTGCCGATGGCGGCGTTCTCCAGGATGTTCTTTAGCACCGGCTTGTCGGAGAACGGGTTCTGAAGAACGAACAACCCGCCGCCGGGCCGCGCGTGGAACCCGAAAAACTGGTCGCACATGTGGTTGCCCGTCGTCTCGGCGTTCGGGTTGAAATGACGTTTGATCAGCAGCAAACGATCGAAGCTCAACAGCGGGTTGGAGAACGCAATCCGGCGACGCACCTGCCACACCTCGCGGAACAACGCGATCCGGGCGTCGGTGTTCTCCACGTCGATGGTCCCGGAATGCTCGGACAGCTTGGCCAACTCGGCTTGCTCTCGGGAGAGATCCGGGGCATTGGGCATGGTTCGCAGATGATTCAACAGCGCCCGGGCGCGACGCAGCACGATGTCGACCGGATCGAGATCCGTATCGAGGATCGTCGATTCCGGGCGATAGGCCTGCTCGATAACGTTGGCCCGCCATGGCTGCGACATCTGCTCGTGCAGCGAGATGAACCGGGCCAGCGGCTCGTCGGTCACGTCTTCCAACTCCGGGCCGCCGACGATCGATCGGACGGGAAGGCCAGTCGTCTTGGGACGCGTGCCGGTTACCTCGAACCGGGCCTCGAGCCAATCGGTATGGTCGTGGCCGAACCCGTCGCCGGCGACCGTGACGACCAGATCGAGCTTCTTGACGCCGCGGACGTCGACGTCGACCTTGTGCGGCGGCTGACCGCCGCGCATCACGGGGCTCTTGAATAGTTGCTTGCCGTCGCCGAAGACCAGGAACTCGGCCGTTCCCGCCTGCCCGACTTCGTCGTCGATGCCGACCAGTGCAGTGAACCGGGTCGATCCGCCGTCTAGAGCAACGCGAATGGCCCCCGGCGGGTGCGTGCCGACGCCGTGCTGATACGACTTCCCGGCGATCTTCAGCGGCCCGCCGTCGACCGACTTGTTTCGTTGCGTCGAGCCCCAGCCGGAAGTCGACCGGCTCATATCCAACTCGTCCAGCCACACGGTCTCGGCGGCCGAGGCCCCGATCGGGAGAGTTCCAGCCGCCAGAAACAGCATCGCCGTGATGCGCAGTGTTGCAGTGCTCATTGTGTAATCCTTATCTGTAGCCGGATTCGCAAGAATCCGGTCTTTCGCGTTACGGCTGAATTCTTGCGAATCCAGCTACGGCCGCCGAACCAATTCAAGCGGCGCAAGTTCGAGTTTAGCAGGGACCGCGGCAATTGCCAACATTTCTCCCGGAAGAACTTCCGGAATCCTTGTAGATCGGCCCTAAAGACACGCCTCTCGCTAGGAGATCGCGGCGGTTTCCGGACCTCGGCAGCGTAAGATCCACCTGTCAGGCGGCGGCCGGTCTAGCTTCGGCAGGCAGCAAAGGCCGGCATTTCGCGTCAAGTTACCGTTTGCGCCGACGCCAGGTGTACACGCAAAGGCCAACGGCCCCCATGCTCAACAGCACAAGGGCGGACGGTTCGGGGACGAAGGCCAGTCCGCGCACCTGATCGCCGCTGACGGCACCGATCGTCGAAAACGCCGCCGGTGTTGCCCCGTCAGAGCGGTAGATGTTCTGGTTGGACGAGTCTACCGCGAAGATCGCATCAAGGGTTGCCGAATAGGCGAGGTCATACATTGTCTCCGACGGGAGTGCCCCGCGACTCAGATGTGTACCATCATTCAGGTTCAATTGTTCCAGTCGTGCAGGGCCCGGATCGGCAGTATCGATAGTATAGAAGAGGTCGCGAATCGAGTCGTACACACCATGGTCGCAATCGATGCCCGGCGAGGTACTCACGAGCGGCGCGGAGTTGCCAGTCGAGTCGAGCGTGTGCAGGTCGGCGGCAAAAATGCTGCCCGCAGCGGAAACCCCGACGACAAGACGGTTCCGGCTTCCAACAAATTCGATTCCTTCGTAGAGTCCCGTCGTCTGATCTCCCAAGAGTGCCACCACCGTTCCTTGGCCGGTCTGACGGTCATATCGAACAGGGGTCGTAGGCCAGGTCGAATGGGAGCCACGCCGGGGGGAAATTGTGCGGACCAACGACGCTGACGTTTGAGGGGTCGGACGGGTCGATCGTCACCAAGTCGGTTTCCGTAACGCCAAACAACTGTTCGCCAAGAGCGGCCCGCGAACAAATGCCGAGAGCCAATGTCAATCCAATGACTGCAACCCGCCCTGCGAATGAAGTTTGCCGCGACATTTCAGTATCTCCTTGCTAAAAGGAATTCTCTTTCTCTCCGGGCGCGAACGCCTCGCGGACCCGGAACTGCCGGTCTGAATTCGTATCGCGGAGGATCACCTTGATGGATCGATGTTTTCCAACGTCACCGATACATCGTCGACGTAGTGCCCGTCGAACTCCTTTCCGGACGTCTCGTTGGAAATGTTTTCGTCGGCAATCAGGTCGACGATGAGGTAATCGGCGTTGCGGGGCACCGACATTTCCGTAGAGGCCCGCTGCCACGTGGCGAGGTCGGCGTCCGTGTCGATCGGACCCGTCTTCATGAGCATGTATCGGCTGTTCTCATAGTTCTGGAAGTTGTCGCCTATCCGGCCCCGGTAGGCGAACAGGACGACCCGAAAACGCGTGTCGGTATTCTCGCCTTCTTTGACGCGGTTGAAATACGCCGAGGCCCTTACCTTAACCAGGCCTTCTCGAACGGCATCCATTCGATCGCTCAGATCGATAATCTGCGACACCTGCGAGGCGGGGCAGATGCCGGGAGATCCCCAACTGGTGCAGTCGAAGCGAAGCATCTTGGAACCGCTCCGCGGGGTGATTCCCCGCTCGGCGGTAACCACCTTGCTCGCGTTGCCGGACCAAACACCGGTCTTGCTCGGCCAGCGTTGGTAGGACGGCCCCTCCTCGAATCCCCAGTTGGCCAGTTTGTTCACACCCTCGACCGCCTGGCCCCGCAGAACTTCCTCATTGAGGGCCTCGGGCCATCTCTGGAGTTCCAAGATGGCTCGCTTGATTCGTCCCTCACGGATGGTCACCGTCTTGGTTTTGGCACCATACCCTGCCAGTTGCACGATGAGCTTGTGTTTTCCGGGTTCGACCTCGAACAGCTTGGGTGAGGTCCCTCGTTTTTCGCCGTCGACGATGATCTCCGCGCCCGGAGGATTCGTGCGGACGTAGAGTTCGGTAGGGACCAGTTTGTCGGTGTCATGGTCAACGGAAAACGGCTTGTCGCCAACCGACCGTTCGCCAAGAGCGGCCCGCGACAGAACGCCGACAGCCAGTGTCAATCCGATGGTTGTAACCCACATCCCGAACGAAGTTTGCCGTGCCATCTCGTGTCTCCTTGCCTAAAGAAACTGCAAAGTCGCGTTCATTAGACGTACACTAGGCAGAGAAAGTTCCGGCCCATGCTGCGGAACCAACTCCGACGGCACGAGTTTGAGCCTAAGCAGAGACCGCGACGATCGCAAGCAATTCCTCCCGGGGAATCCCGGAATTCTTGGGGATCGGCCGGAAAACACGCCTCTCGTTCGTGCTACAGTGCCGGGTTGCCGAGGTTGAATCTGCGCAAAGCATGGCAGCGGCGCTACTTACGGCGAAAGATCGTCGTTGAACTCAGAATCAACGCCACGTCACTCGTCCCCACGCTTGCCCAGCAGCTTGAGAATCTCCAGCGCCTGCTGCATCAACTGTTGCGTCTGCCGCGGAGAAATTCGACGACCCGTGTGGAATAGCAACGTGTCGCCGTCGGCCTCGAAACAGAACCTCTTTCGGTTTCGTTGCACAAACCACGCTCGGGTTGGGGCATCGAACGCGGCGCGGACGGCCTCTTCGTCGTCGCCTTGCAACTGATAGCCGGCTGAGAACTCGGGATCGTCGTCGAAATCGATATCCTGCCGACAGAACAGGTCGCCGAACAGGTCGCCGAGTCTCGATTCCGGACGGACCAAACAGCGGGGCCCCTGCAACTGCGGACTCCGCAGGATGCACACGGTCTGCTGGTACGTATTGAGTCTTTCGTTTCTGGGCACCTCGTAGAGGAAGTCGGCGATCGTAATCTCCGTATCGTCCGTACGGCCGCGGACGACGTTGGTGAACTGCCCGGGCAGGCCGACGCTGAGCAGGCGCAGATGGCCGAACCGCTCGAGCAGGTCGTTCTCCTTGCCGAGAAACTCCAGGCCGAGCGCGTCGGCCGCCTGTTGCCACGCCGCCGTCCGTCGTTTCGCCGCCACGGCACACGCGACAACAATCACAAACATACCGCCGACAAGCACCACGCCGACCCACATCCACGGTTCCATAGCCGTTGCCTCCAATCCTAGAAAAAACTCCCCAACCTATTGAGGATCGGCACGAGAACTGGCCTCTCGTGAGAACTCCTTACTCGATCTCATTTCTCGATGCCATGGAACGCCGAACGCCGCTGTACGGACGGGTTGCCCTTGCCAATTCGGCCAATACCTGGAGAATCACGGTGTGGGCCAACTCCATGCCGAAACCACGTCCTCCTTGGAGAAACCAGCGTGAACCATCGACCAAAGATGTGGCGTGACGAGCACGGCATTCCTCACGTCGAGGCACAGGACGAGTCCGGCCTGTACTGGGGCCAAGGCTACGTCCACGCCCGAGACCGTGGGCTGCAAATGCTGATGATGCGGATTCTGGTTCAAGGGCGGGCGTCGGAGTATCTGGATTCCAGTGATGCCACTCTGGATATCGACAGGTTCTTTCGCCGAATGAATTGGGGCGGCGACATGGAGCCGGGGGTTGCCGCCTTGACCTCGGAGGCAAGAGAACACTGGAGGCACTACTGCGACGGCGTGAACCATGCCTTTGCCAAGAAGTATCCCTGGGAATTGAAACTGCTTGGCTACCGCCCGGAGCCGTGGTGTATTGAGGATTCGATTGCCGTCTCTCGAGCGGTCGGCTATCTGACTCTCAGCCAGTCGCAAGCCGAGATGGAACGTCTGGTCGTCGAGATGGTCCAGGCCGGCATACCTCGCAACAAGTTGGACGAACTCTTTCCCGGGCTACTCGGTGGCCTTGACGTTGAATTGGTCGAGAGTGTTCGTCTTCACAATAGGGTCGTCCCACCGGAGGTGAAGTGGGGCGTGGCCCTGCCACGGATGATGGCGTCGAATAATTGGGTCGTCTCGGGAAAAAAGACGGCCTCGGGGAAACCGATCCTGGCCAACGACCCTCATTTGGAAGGAAACCGGCTGCCGAACGTCTGGTGCGAAGTCGTGTTGCAGGTCGGTGGCCGTTACGTGATGGGCGGTTCCATGCCCGGTGCGGCCGGCGTGCTGGTCGGCCGCACCAATGATGTTGCGTGGGGAGCGACCTATACCTTCATGGACAGCGTGGACTCCTGGATCGAACGCTGCAAAGACGGCAAATACTATCGAGAGCCCGACGGCTGGCTGCCGTTTCGAGAGCGGAAGGAACTCATCAAGAGAAAGAAGAAGCCGCCGTCCGAGATCACTTTCTACGAAAACGACCACGGCGTCCTGGACGGCAACCCATACAAGGAAGGCCACTACTTATGCACACGTTGGGCGTCGGGGAGGTCCGGAGGAACGACTCTTTCCCAGATCCTCAAGATGTGGAGCGTAGAGAACGTTGAGCAGGGGATGGATGTGTTGGGCCAGATGGAGACCGCCTGGAATTTCGTTTTTGCCGACCGCCACGGGAACATCGGCTATCAGATGTCGGGGTTGTTGCCCAAGCGGCGAAAAGGAGTCAGCGGCCTGATTCCCTTGCCGGGTTGGAAGCCGGAGAACGACTGGGATGGATTTGTCAGCCACAAAGAATTGCCTCGGTGCTTGAATCCGGACCAAGGCTTCTTCGTCACGGCAAACAACGATTTGAACGAGTACGGCCGGGCCAATCCGATCAACCTGCCGATGGGGTCGTATCGGGCCGACAGAATCGCCCACCTCCTGGAGAAGGGAAGTGCGTTCACGCCGTCCGACATGTTCGAGATGCATTTCGATGTCTATTCGATGCAGGCCCAACGGTACATGGACGTCCTCGGACCACTACTGCCGGACACGGAACAAGGGCACATCCTACGAGATTGGGACCTTCGCTACACGGCCGACTCGCAGGGGGCGTTTCTCTTTGAGGCCTTCTACTGGTCCCTGTACCGGGAAGTGTTTGGTGCGCATGGCTTCGGCGAAGCTGCGATAGACCATCTTCTGACCGAGACGGGGACGTTCATGGATTTCTACTTGAACTTCGACCGTGTCTTGCTGTCCGAAGAATCGGCGTGGTTTGACGGCGAAAGCAGAGAGGAACTGTATCGCCGAGTTGCCGCCGGCGCCCTGGCGGTTGAGGCCGGAACTTGGGGAGAGACTCAGCAGTATGTGATGCGGCATCTGCTGCTAGGAGGCAAGCTTCCGCGTTTCTTGGGTTTTGATAAGGGGCCGGTTGTGATGATCGGCGGCAGGGCGACCATTCATCAGGGCCAAATCTATCGAAGCGGTAACCGAACAACGACTTTCGTTCCGTCATTTCGCCTTGTCTCGGACTTGGCAGAGGACGCCTGCTACACCAACATGGCTGGTGGACCTTCCGACCGCAGGTTCTCGAAGTGGTATTGCTCCGACATAAAGAGGTGGCTGGCGGGAGAGTACAAGAAGGTCTCGGCGGATACGGGCCAAAGAAAACGCCCGTTCAAGTAGAATGCGGCATCGTCTAGTCACCGCCCGGGCACGGGTGGGGGAATGGGGCCGGCACCGCGACCTGCCCCGGAGCCGTCTTGCGACGCGACGGCGCACCCGACCGCTCGCTCGAGCGAGGCCAATGCCTGTTCACTTAGCGCCACCCGCTGGTGTAGATCGATGCGGAAACGCAGCAGCGTACGATAGACG
>JABMRB010000135.1 GCA_013202865.1 Candidatus Nealsoniibacteriota bacterium
GTTTGGCAGTACGTCAACGGCCTGGACCATGTCGCCTACCAGTGGATCTGCGGCGGCGTGTCGATGAACCATCATACGCTGTCTCGATCGGGTTGCCCAGGACGGCATGAAAGTTCGCGGAGAAGGAGAAAGCTCGGGTTTCGACAACCGACGCCGATGCCCGTGTGATGAAGATGGCGGACGGCGGCTTCGTCAAGAAGGCCGACATTACGGAAGTCAGCCCTCCGCAGGGCAAGACGACGGTTTACGCTTCGGTGATGCAATCGAAAACCGACAAGCGTGATCCGCATACGCCTCGCAGAGACGACAGTGAGGCCGTGGCCGGGTGGCGTCTTCGGATGGCGACGCCCCGCGGGCAGTGGAGATTGGGGACTGGGGGCTCGTTGCGTCAGCACTCTTTGCTCGGGAGGCGATTTCGCAGTTCGTCTGCGGGCTTCCGCCCTCGGCTATTCGTTCTTGCCGCAGGCACACTCGCCTAAATCCCTAAATCGCTAAATCCCCTCCTCCCAAATCCCCTTTCAAGATACGGGCCCGGGCGGCTCGATGCCTAAGATGCCACACCTTGGCAACGTGATCCGGCCATCTGCCTGTGTACCCCGAGGTCTGCCATGTCCCCCATCGACCGCGTTGTCGACCTGATTCTCCCGCGACGAAATGCCCTGCTTGCCGAACAAATCGCCCAAAACCTCCGCGAAACGGTCGTTGCCCAGGCCGACGAAGAGTCGTTTGCCATGAGCGCACATCAGCTTAGGGGGTATATTCGTGCGCGATCGGGGGGGCTCGTGGCCGCCAAAGTGGAACTCGCAACGCGAAAACACCGCCCCAACGCCCCGGCGCAGGCGCGACTTCTGAGCACCGCCACCGAACGGTTGATCGCACTGGTGGCCGCCGATCTGCTCGATCGCCAGCCGTCCGCCAAGCGACTTAGGGCGGCCGCGTAACGATTATGCCGATTCTCCGGGCACTTGTGGCCACTTGTAGCCACGGTCGCCAGACCGCGAAAGTTCCGCACTTTGGCGAGAGCAGCTACGCGGCATGTGCGCCCAGGTAGTGTATCCTTTCTTGGGAGTGCATCGCATCTTCCAAACCACCACCCACCGGAAACCCACCCACCGGGAACCATGCCATGCAAGAGCACATCCGCCCCGATCTGGCCCACTCGGCTGCCCAGATGGGCATCAACCAGGCCAAAGTTTCGCAGTATGTTGACACGCTGGCCGCCCAAGTCGACGAATTGGTGGACGCGGCGGCACGTGAAGACTGGAACCAGGTCCGCCAGATCAGCCAGCAGGTCGCCAGCAGCGGCCGGGAGTATGGCCAAGACGAGATCTCCGCCATGGCCGAGCAGCTCGGCGACGAGGCCACCCACCACGACGACGTCCTCGGGATGAAACGCCGCATGATTCGGTTGATCGGCACCTACGGTCGCTCGGATCGAGCCCGAGAAACGGCCAAGTAGCAGCCCGGCGCCCATGAGGCACGAAGTAGCCGGAGGCTAACAGCCTCCGGGGGAGCTACGGTGTTCCCAAACATTCCCGCAGCCAAGTTTGGCTCCGGCTATTGTCCGAGGTCGTAGTTGCCCGCACTCTTGGCAGCGGACTTCTGCCCATGTTGCCGCCGCCGCCGAAAGGCCTATAATGAGGGCTTTCGCCAGACCCCCTTGCACCCTGTCTTGGGGTCACGGCTACCACCAGCAAGAGGGTGTAAGTTAGTGAGTATAGGTAGAGTTGGCAATCTTGTCGTCGCCCAGAGCGGTGGGCCGACGCCGGTCATTAACAGCAGCCTGCAAGGTATTATCGAGGCGGCACGCGATCTCGATTCGATCGGTACCGTTTACGGGGCTCGGCACGGCATCGAAGGCGTGTTGAAAGAGGAACTGATCGACCTGTCGGCCCAACCGCCCGAGGAAGTGTCGTTGCTGCGGTTCACGCCGGCGGCCGGGTCGATCGGTACTTGCCGCTACAAGCTCCGCGAAGGCCAGGACGAGGATTTTCAGCGGGTGATCGACGTGCTGCGGGCGCACGACGTTGGCTATTTCCTCTACATCGGCGGCAACGACTCGATGGACACGGCCAACAAGATCGCCCAGCTTGCCGCCCAACAAGGTCTCGATCTCGTGGCCGTCGGCGTGCCCAAGACGATCGACAACGACGTGGGCGACAGCCAGTTCAAGCTGATCGACCACACGCCCGGCTACGGCTCGGTAGGGCGATACTGGATGCACGCCGTGCAGAACGCCAACGAGGAGAACAAGGGCTCCTGCCCGGCCGACCCCGTGTTGGTAATGCAGGCGATGGGCCGAAAGATCGGGTTCATCCCGGCGGCCGCCCGACTGGCCGATCCGCAACGCGAAATGCCGTTGCAGATCTATCTGGCCGAGAGCCCATGCACGTTGGAACAATTGGCCGACGCAGTCAACGACCAGTTGCGTGCCGATGGCCGGTGCGTGGTCGTCATCAGCGAAGGCTTCGACGTGGGGGAGTTGGGCGAGGTCAAGGACTCGTTCGGCCACACGTCGTTCGGCTCCAGCAAACTGACCGTCGGGCAGAGCGTGGTGAACTATCTCAACGAGGTCGGCCTGGCCGCCAAGGGGTCCGCCCGGGGGAACGTTGTAGGCACCGACCAACGGCACAGCATGGCCTATGCCTCGCCGGTGGACCTCGACGAAGCCTATCGCGCCGGACAGATGGCCGCCGAACTGGCCGCGACCGGCCAGAGCGGCTATATGTCGACGATCCTCCGCAACCCGGGCCCGATCTACAGCGTCCGCTACGACAAGGTCCCGCTGGCAGACGTGGCCAACAGCGAGCGAACCTTCCCCACCGACTGGATCGACCCGAACGGCCGCGACGTAACCGACGATTTCCTCCGCTACGCCCGGCCGCTAGTAGGCAACGACATGATCAGCCTGCCGATGATCGACGGCCGGCAGCGGTTGACGCGGTTTGAGTCGATTTATGCAGAGAAGAAGTTGCCCGAATACGTGCCGCAAACAGACCGCGAATCGAGGTAAGACTATGCGGAAACATGATTACGTTACACTTTCTTTTGTCTTCTCAACGTTGCTGCTGGTTGTCACACCCACACTGGCCGCCGATCGTGATAGCGATTCAGACGCAATTCGCAAGCTGATTCCCAAAGCGGCCGGGCTTGATATCAAAGCCTTGGAACGCATAACTACAGCTACACAGCCGCCGTCTCTCAACGATTTCCAGAACCAGCCGTTTACCTTGGTTATGTTGGGGCTACCCATCACAAGCGAAACTGTCGCTGACAAGAAGCGGCAAGCTGAGTTTCAGAATGTGGGGACAATGCCACGTCCCAGTAAGTTGACGGAAGCTCTCAATAAGAGCAGCAAATTTGGATACGGCACAGCAATTCAGCCCGAGTTCATTACACATCTCACCTGCGACGTGGATGGAGATACGGCCAAAGGCATCGTGTCATTCACTGCCGACAAAGTATATCGCGGCAACGTCCATTACGCTGCAAAGAGAAGCAACGGCAAATGGCAGATTGTCCAGTTCAGCTTGCCGGCATGGGACGTCCGAACGTCACTGGGCAAAGATGGAAATTGGAAGATCACCGGTGAAGGAATGAAACCGAAAAAGTAATACCAGGCTTGAACGGCAAGCGAGTTATGCTTCAGCGTCTTACCGGAAAACACTATATGCTCTAGCATAACCTACCCAGTAACATCTCAGCGAAACCACCCAACCACACCATGATCGACATAACCCCAAAACACGACTTCCTCGTCGGCATCGACTCCGACGGGTGTGCCTTCGACACGATGGAACTGAAGCACAAGGAGTGCTTCTGCCCGAATCATATCAAGCACTGGGACCTGCAGGGCGTGAGCAAGTACGCTCGGGAGTCGGCCGACTTCGTGAACCTCTACTCGAAGAGCCGCGGGATCAACCGGTTCCCGGCCTTGGTCGAGGTGCTCGGGTGGTTGCAGAAGCGGCCGGAGGTGAAGGCCCGGGGTGTGAAGATCGATATCCCGCAGTCGCTGTTGGATTGGATCGACCGGGAAACCAAGCTCGGCAACCCGGCGTTGGAGAAGGCCGTCGAAGAGACGGGCGACCCGGGGCTGGCGCGGGCATTGGCCTGGTCCAACGGGATCAACCAATCGGTGGCCGACATGGTTCGCGGCGTGCCGCCCTTCCCGTTTGTCCGCGAAAGTATTGTGCGGCTGAGCGAGCAGGCCGACGTCATCGTCGTCTCGGCCACGCCGCAGGAGGCCCTGGTGCGCGAATGGCAGGAGCACGACCTCGAGAAACACGTCGTAGCGATCTGCGGTCAGGAGATCGGCGCCAAGGCCGAGTCGTTGGGTGCCGCAGCCAAGTACCCGGCCGGCCACACCCTGATGATCGGCGACGCCCCGGGCGACCACAAGGCGGCGGTCGCCAACGACGCACTCTTCTTCCCCATCAACCCTGGTGCAGAAGAAGCAAGCTGGAAACGGTTCTACGAAGAAGCGATCGACCGATTCTTCGCCGGCACGTTCACCGGCGAGTATCAGCAAGCGTTGCTCGACGAGTTCGACACCTACCTGCCGGAGAAGCCACCTTGGACGGTGGAGAAGTAGCGGGGGATTGGGGGGCTAGGGGCTGGGGGCTCAGGGGGAGACCGATCAGCGAGAGTATTGGCCGGTGGAGGAGTGACGGGGCATTGGGGACTCGGGATTGGGCGTCGCGTGTGTGTGCAAAGAATCACTAGCCGAGGGCGGAAGCCCACGGAGGGACGGGGGGGACCGATGAACGAGCGAATTAGGAGTTATCGAGACTTGAGTGTATGGCAGCTCGGCATGGAGCTTGCGGAGGCGGCGTGTCGGCTGACCGACGATTTCCCTCCGCAGCAACGGTACGGCCTTGGAAGCCAACTACAGCGGTCGGCTATTTCGGTGCCGGCCAATGTCGCCGAAGGACACGGCAGAGATTCCACCAAACAGTTCCTTTACGACGTTTCAGTCGCCATGGGATCGTTATGCGAGACAGAAACCCACCTGATCCTCACCGAGCGACTCGGCCATGCGAACAGACAAACAACGCACGAACTCCTCGGCAAGTGTGACCGCCTCGGAAGAATGCTACGCAACCTACAGAAGTCCCTGAAAGCCAAACTCACTGCCCCGCCTATCGAGCCCTAAACCC
>JABMRB010001351.1 GCA_013202865.1 Candidatus Nealsoniibacteriota bacterium
CGGCTGGAGCGACCAGTTGCCGGGCGGGAATCTCACCCGCTGAAAACCGCCGCCTTTTCACGGCGCACAAAATCGTCGGTGTTGCGTAGCAAAAGGATGATCGGACCTCCTCAAAACACCCAACCCAGCGGCCCCCGACGGACTTCTCCTACTCATAGTATCGGGCGGGACTCCCGAGGGCAAAGCCGACTGCGGAAAACCATCGGTGGTACCCGGTACCCGGTTCATGAGCTACTTCACAACGGCTGATGGGATGTTCGGGCTCTTAGGATTGACGGTAATCGAGTTGCCTGCCGGGGAGACGACCAGGTCCATGTCTTCCATCGGCACTGCACCCATCAGCACCGAATCGCCGATGACCAGCGCGCCGGTAAAGCAGGTGCGGTTTTGGAACCGGATTTGGATCGGGCCGACGTACGGTACGACATGCGACTTCTCGTCGGCCGTAGTAACCTCGCGCCGCTCGATCTCGCGAAGCTGGAGCTGGACTACGATGTGTTCCGGGATGCAGATCGTCATCGCGCGGGTATCGACCAGCGCCTTGACGTCGATCGGTTTGAGATCGGCGTTTGTGGGATTGGCCAGTTCGATGTCTGCGTAGACCCGGCCCATTGCATCCTCCTTATACGGGATCTACAATTACCCTACCGTCGCCGTTGCATTCGTGCAAGTCCTGACGACCGCTCTGCTTCGCGCCTGGAGAACCGAACCATGAAACGCCTATTTTCGATGCATCTCGTGTTGATCGTGTCCGTTCTCGCGATCCTCCCATCGGCGGCACCGGCGGCCGAGTCGGCGTCGCAGAAGTGCTACTTATTGAGCTACTTCCTCGGCAACGGTGAGGACGGCCTGCGGCTGGCGGCTAGCGACGACGGGTTGCACTTTACGATGGCTACCGACCGCTTCCTCTTGAAGCCCGAGGTCGGCGGCAAGCTGATGCGCGACCCGAGCATCGTGCAGGCACCCGACGGCACGTTCCAGATGGTGTGGACGACCTCCTGGAACGACCGCGTGATCGGCTACGCCCACAGCAAGGACCTGATTCACTGGTCGAAGCAACGAACGATTCCCGTGATGATGCACGAACCGAAAGCGCGGAACTGCTGGGCCCCCGAGGTGTTCTATGACGCCGCCACCAAGCGGTACGTGATCGTCTGGTCGACGACCATCCCCGGCCGCTTCCCCAAGACGGCCGAGACCAGCGAGAGCAAGTACAACCACCGGATGTACTACACGACCACGCGCGACTTCAAGGAGTTCGCCCCGACCAAGCTGTTCTACGACCCGGGCTACAGCGTGATCGACGGATTTATCGCCAAGGAGGCCGATCGCTACCTGCTGTTCTACAAGGACGAGCGGCGTTACCCCGAGGCGAAGAAGGTGATCCTGCTGGCCACGGCCGACCGGGCCGAGGGGCCGTATACCGTGCCTGCCGAGCCGATCGTGCCGCACGCCTGGGTGGAAGGCCCTTCGGCGATCAAGCTGGCGGACAAGTGGACCGTCTACTTCGATTGCTATACGGAACAGAAATACGGCGCGGCCGTGTCGAAGGACCTGAAGAGTTGGACGGAAATCACCGAGCAATTGAAGGTCCCCCCCGGCACCCGCCACGGCACCGTGTTCGAGGTCGACCGGAAGATATTGGACGGGTTGAAGGGGCTGTAGGGTGCGTGCAACGCACCGGCAAATACGCCAGGCAACAACGTTGGTGCGTTTCACGCACCCTACGCGCCGGCCGCAATATGCTATGCTTGAATAAGGGCGTATCTCTTCGGGCAAATTTTTCTCTGAACCAGATTGGAATCGACTTCTCATGGACACACTTGCGAATCTGCTTTCTTCACCCAAGCTCGCGGTGGCGGTGTTCGGTCCGCTGTTGGTGCTCGGGCTGGCCAAGGGATGCCAAGACATGGCGAACCGTCCGCGGCGGGGCTGAGGACCGGCGAGAATCTCCAGGTCTGGAGAACTCCACCCCCTGCCGACCGTCTTCCGCGTGGCTGCGATACGGGACAACGAAGCCTAGCCGCTACCGTGGTGTAGGCGGCTCGCCTGCCTTGTCACGGTCTGATTTTGGGCTAGCGGGCCGGCAGCTATCTGAACGTCAATGACCTCGACCGGGGCGGAGATCTGGGCACGCAGCCGTTTACCGACTACAGCCAGTACGCCGGCGATCTGAAACTCGACTACCTGTTGGTCGACCACCAGATGCTCACCGTCGTGCTGCAACATCACCAACAGATGGACGTGCCGCGGACCGACAAGTGTCCCGGCGCACATCAGCGAGACGATCCCCGCGCCGAATGCTTGGAGGTGATGGCCGATGAGGGTACGCTGGGCGCGACCAGCGGTCGCGGCTTTGTTTATTCGGCGAACCGGGCCGTGACTTCGCAATCGGTGGTGAGTTGGACCGTGCGGCTGAGATTCCCTCGCTGTGGATGCTTGAACTCCACGCGGTGCTCGCCCGCGGGCAGGTCGGGCACGGTGCATGGCGTGGTGTGGGGCTTGTCGTGAGAGTTCATCAACAGCTTGCCATCGAGATAGATCGTCGCTTCGTAGGGTTCGGTGATGAAGCTCACGTCGACGCGTTGCGCCGCCGACGCGGGAACCACCGGTTGCGTATTCTCGGGCCACCACTTTACGCTTGCCAGCGCCACGACCGCCATCGCGACGACCGCGACCATCGCCGCGATTGGCCACCGCCGCCGTTGCCGGGCCGCTTGCTGTGGCGGGCGTTGCAACTCGCGCAGCATCTGCCCGGCGTCCTCGAACCGCTCGGCGGGAACCGGTTGGCACGCCTGCAACGCGAGCCGGTTGAGATGGGCCAGGATCGGGTCCGTTGCCACGTCACCCGCCCGTCGGCCCAGTTGCGGAAACGCGTCGGCCGGTCGGGCGGTGAGCATCTCGTAGATCACCAGACCGGCCGCGTAGACGTCGGCTCGGGTGTCCATGCGGCCGTCCGGCGGCATGTACTTCTGCGTGCCCAGGCGAGAGACCAACGGGCTGGCTTCGGTCAGTAGTCCGAAATCCGCCAGCTTCAACACGCCGTCGACGAACAGGCAATTGGCCGGTTTGACGTCGCGATGCACCATGCCGGCCGCGTGCAGATGGGCCAAACCGGTCAATAGCTGCTCGGCGTAGTCATAACATTCTTCCGACGACAACGGCTTGGCGTCGAGCCGATGTTGCAGACTGGCGGGCCGGTAGCCCGCATCGGTCGAGGCCGCGCTGCCGGAGAGGTCGTCGGCCGGGTCCATCACGTAGAAGAGGTGTTCGGGCGTCTTGCCCACGTGATGGATACCGAGCAGATTCGGGTGATGCGTGCTGACGTTCTTCTCCAGCCGCGCGATCGAAGCGACCTCCCGGCCGGCCGCGTCGGTGCGGTCGGAGCGTTGCAGGGCGATCACTTTCACCGCCCGCAAGTGGCCGGTGGCCCGATTCGCAGCCAGCCACACCTGGCCGAACCCGCCGCTACCGATCGGCCGGATCATCTCGAAGTCGGGAACCTCGGGCGCCGCAAAGTCATTGCCGGGTGAGTAATCGGCCGTCGGATCGATCACGCTTGGGACCTCCTATCTCGAACGCATGGTCTGGGCAATACGGTTGGTTACCGACCGCTCGACGATCGCGTCGGGCTGTTGTTCAAGGGCCTCTTTGATCCGCTCGCCGAGTTGCCCTTCGTCGCGGTAGGGTGCGCCCAACTCGGTCAACCGACGGAGGACGTTCTTGCGTGCCTGATAGACGGCGTTGCGGGAGAGCCCCGTGATCCGGGCGACCTCCGCGCCGGGGAGTTCCTCGATGGCAAACAACTCGAACGCTTGAAACGTTCGCGGGTTGACCTCGTGGCGGATCACGTCCAGCAGGGCCGAGAGCAGCGAGAGCTCGAAGGCGGCCTGCCAAGCGTCGTCGGGTTGCACGTCGTCGGTTGCCGCCTCGGCCATGGCGTCCGATGAGTTGCCGCCGCGGCCGCGTTGCCGATCGCTGGGGCGCCGTCGCCGCTGGGCCACCTGGTTGCAGACTACGGTCAACAGCCAGTCGCGGAATCGGCCTCGCGCGGGGTCGTAGCGGAAGACGTCTCGTTGCTCGAACACGACCATCATCACGTCCTGGACGACCTCTTCGGCCGTCTGTTCGCTGCATCCGCGGCGGCGGGAGAAGGAGTAGATCAAGCGCCAATATCGGTCGAAGAACTCCTCCCACGCCAGCGGGGCATCCCCGTCTCGCAGCCGCTCTAGAAGTGTTGCTCGGGTTTCGTCGCTCATCAGGGGAGGTCTCGTTTCGCTCCATTCTAGGGGAAATCGGATATTATTCAACGCCCCGTGACAGATTCGGCGGCGAAGTGCATATACTGTTATAGTGCCGGTGTAATGTAGCCGTCTCGCTCCGCGAGACGAAGCTTCATCTCGAAGCTATATTCCGACGCACGTCTTTGAAGCTACATCTCGCGGTGCGAGATGGCTACTTAGGAATTGAGGAGACCGTATCTATGTTGCTCGGAAGAAGAGCCGCGTTGGCTGCCACGGTGGCTGTGTTGTTCGGGACTGGGCTGTTCGTCGCCTTCGGTGGAGACGCCGCCGACGTGCAGATCTCCAAGGAGATAAAGACCCGGCTCTACGTCCGCACGGTCCCGGCCGGTGCCGAGATCAAGCTCGACGGGGCGCCTCGAGGCGCCACCAATCGGCTGTTCGTGGTGCCGCCGGGTGTGCGGAGGATGACCGTCGAGGTCGAACTGGAGGGGTACGGGAAGGAAAGGCGGGTGGTGGAAATCGAGGGAGGACGGATCGAGCGGGTGGAGTTCAGGTTCGACGAACCGCCCGAGGTTACCGGTCCAGGATCGCCACAGTCCGCCCTCGCCGCCGCGCCCGCAGGCGCCCAAGATGCCGTGCCCGCAGGCGCCCGAGGTGCCGATCTCGGCGCTGCAATCGAACGCGTAGTGCAAGACGACAAGACGGGCAAAGACTGGCTGATGGACCTGGACACCGGGAGGCTATACACGCCGCCGCGAGAACTCGACCCGGAGCAGAATCGAGAGGCCGATCATAAGGAACTGGAGGCGTGGACGATACGCCAGGGAATCGACCTGTCGGGCATCAAGGCCGGTACGGGCACGTTGTACGGACTCGATCTGCAAGTGGCCGTGATGTCTGGCCGAGGGAAGCCGGGTAAAGTCAGCCGTGAGGAGGTCCTTCGAGCCTTGGAAGACCCGGCTGCCCGTGTTACCGCGAAGCCTCAGGGTAGTGTCCTCGTGACGCGGCTCGAAAAGCGCCCCGATGGTGACGCCTACGCCTTCAAGAGCCGCGAGGGAAGTGTCGGCATACTCGAAATCCTGGACACGACCGATGACGGCCGCGGAGTGAAGATTCACTGCAGGCTGTTGGAGAACGACACGGCCAGATCGATCAGGGACCGGGTGACGAATCCTCCTGAGGGTTGGAAGGTCCTGGAGTCTTTCATCGTCAACGCTGATCAGACGGCCGCCATCGCACGCAAGCTGGGTGGCCGGATCTCGAAGCTCTCGAACACGATCTTCTCCGTCGGCGGGCAGCGAGTCCAGATCAACGTCTTCGAGTGTGCCACTCCGGCCGACGCCGACAAGGTGCACAAGGCCGTGCTCGACACCAAGGGCCACCCTGCGTACTGCCTGCGCCTGGGCAACGTGCTGGTGGAGTTCGTCGGCGAGTTCGACGTCGAGTTTGCCAAACGGGCCGCCCGGGAATTGGGAATTGGCCCCGAATCGGCCGAGGAGAACGTGCGGGCGGTGGTTAGGCAGTTTATCGAAGCGGTCGCCGAGGGCAACGAAACCGCGACCGCCCGGTTGATTGAAGGGCGTTTGGCAAACA
>JABMRB010001352.1 GCA_013202865.1 Candidatus Nealsoniibacteriota bacterium
AGCCAGATGCTCAGCGCCGCGTAGTCCTTGTTGCCCGGCGAGGCGACGATCCGGTCGGCCAGTTCCTTCTGGATGGTGACGAGCATCGAATGCGGCGGGTGGTCCAGGGCCATGAGGTTGCTGATGATCGGCGTGGCCACGTTGTACGGCAGGTTGGAGACCAGCTTCAGCCGGCGGCCTGGCGCAGCGTCGAGCTTCTCGGCCACGGCGTCGAGCACGACCGGGTTGAGGCAATTCTTGTTCTTCAGGGCATCGACCAGCAGCATGGTAACGTTGTCGAGGCCCAGCAACTCTTCGCCGGCGAGTTGCGACAGTTGCCGGTCGATCTCGACTGTCACCACGGCGGCGGCCGTCGCGGCCATCAGCACGGTCAACGACCCGGTGCCGGTGCCGACCTCCAGCACGACGTCGTCGGGCTCCAATTTGGCCGCATCGAGCAGCACGCGCTGCAGGTTCAGGTCGATGAGGAAATTCTGCCCGAACTTCGTATGCGGCCGGATCCCGGCCTCACGGAATCGCCGTTTCAGGAAGGTGAGCGTCTGGTTTTCGGAGGATCCGGTCATAGTCAATGCGAAGCCGCAAGCGGCCGCGTTCTTTCAATTCTTGGTTTACTCAATCGAGACTGGGACTGGGGGCTCGGGACTCGGGGCTGGGGGCTCCGGGCTCGGGGCTGGGGGAACGGCATCACTGCGAGCCCCGAATCCCCAGCCCCCAGTCCCCTTGTTTCCAGAGCAATCACGGTTTCGGTACCAGTTCGCGTTTTCAGTTCGAGTTAGTTTACGGTTCACAATCCCAGTTTGCGGCTTGCCTTCCCTACTGCCAGTCTTCCGACTCGCGGAGCCGCTGGACGTACTTAGCCAGCAGGTCGGTCTCGAGGTTCACGCGATCGCCCACCTTCTTCGACCCCAGCGTGGTGACCGACAACGTGAACGGGATCAGCGAGACGCTGAAGCGGTCCGGCTCGCAGCCGACGATCGTCAGGCTGACGCCGTCGACGGCGATCGAGCCCTTCGAGGCCATCTGCCGGGCCAGTTCGCGGGGCACGGAGAACCAGAAGTCCGACCACTCGCCCATGTCCTTGCGCTCGAGCAATTCACCGGTGCCGTCGATATGGCCGCTGACGAAATGCCCACCGAGCCGGTCGTCGACCTTCAGGGCCCGTTCCAGGTTGACCGGGCTACCCGGTTGGAAGTCGCCGAGGTTGGTCCGCGCGAGCGTTTCGGGCCCGGCGTCGAACCCCATCGTCTCGTCGTCGGTCTCGACGACCGTCAGGCAGCAGCCGTTGACCGAGATACTCTCGGCGACCAACGTCTCGGAGGCGATTTTCGGTTCGCGCACAATCAACCGGCAACCGGGCGGTTCGCTACGAACCTCTACCACAGTGCCCAACGCTTCGACAATTCCGGAAAACATGATCTCTGGGACCTCTCAATATGTCAGAATAACGAATCTTCCCGGCGGCGTTGCCCCATCAGCTTGGCCCAGCACACCCGCGCCGGCCCCAACAGGGCAAAGCCACAACAGATGATCGGCACCGAATAGCCGCGAATTACCATCACCGCCACCAGCGCGAAGACCACACCCACCACGTGCCCGAACGTCCGTTGCCCGCGGAACACCTGGTTGACGACGTGGGGATACGGGATCCGCGAGACCATCAACAAGGCCACGAACACGGCGAAAAAGGGGAGGGCGGTTTGCAGGGCCCATTCGATTTGCTCGGCGTAGACCAGCGGCGTCTGTTTGTGACGAAGCGTATGGAACAGGATGGCGAACGCGGCAATCGCCGCAGCAGCCGCCGGGGCGGGCAAACCGCTGAAGCTCAGATGCTCGTCTTCGTCGCTGGTTTCCACGTTGAATCGCGCCAGCCGTAATGCCGCACACGCCGCAAACGCGGCCGCTATCACCCAGATCGCGTCGTTGTAGACGAACTCGTCCAGGTGCGTGAATCGCGGACACATCTTCACCAACAGGAAACCCGGCGCCACGCCGAACGTGACCAGATCGCACAGGCTGTCCAACTGGGCCCCGAAATCGCTGGCCGTGCCCGACAATCGGGCAACGTAGCCGTCCAGGGCGTCGAACACCATGGCCAGGAAGATCAACCACGCGGCCAGCGACACGTTGTTCACGTCCGCCAAGTCCATCGTCGCCATGTCGGGCTTGTCCACGCGAGCAGCCACCACGATCGCAAAGAACCCGCACACCAGGTTCCCCAGTGTGAGCGTGGTCGGGAACATTGCGATGGTTCGTATCGGTCGCATCGGTCCAGTTTCCGTTTTCGGTTCGCTGTGTGGTACGGGAACATCCCTACTCCCCCATCCCAAATCCCAAATCCCCACTCCCACATCCC
>JABMRB010001353.1 GCA_013202865.1 Candidatus Nealsoniibacteriota bacterium
GTAAAGCATGAAGTCCGAATGACGAATGCCGAAGGGAAATGACGACGGTCCGTTCTTTTTCGTCATTCGTCATTCGTGCTTCGGCATTTCCGTTAGATGTCCTTGCATGTTGCCGAGCACTTCCTCGGCCAGTTCGCGCCACGTGGGAGCTTCGGCCAGGTCGGCGACGCAGGCCTTGATGGCGGTTACGTCGGCACGCTGCGACTGCATCAATTGGTCCGACAAGTACGCCAGATCGAGGTCGGCGAGCCCGATGAATGTGCCGGAGAATCGCCCTGGATCGGGCCGGTCGCCCAGTTCGACGATGGCGCCGCAAACGCGGTCGCGGTACAACTTCCGATCGGTCACAAGCCGCTGTAGCGCCGCGGCGGCCGGCTGATCGTCGGCGTGGACCCACGGTTTGGCCTCGTCCAGGTACATCGGCAGCGAGCGGGAAAGTATCCGCAAGAGCCGTTGCAACACGTCGATCACGTCGGTCGGATTCATGACAGGCAACTATGCTCCGAACAAGGACTGTGCGGCCTGCGAGGCGTAACTGTACAAATCGTTCCACCACACGCCGAGCACGACTACCGGCACCGTGATGATCACCATCAGCAAACCGGGCACCGAAGCCAGCGGGATCTGCGCCGCCGGGCGGTCCTCCGGCTCCGGCTTCAGGATCATCACGCGGACCACGCGGAGGTAGTAGAAGAGGCTGATCACCGTATTCAACCCGCCGACGACCAACAGGGCCAGCAACCGCCCGTCGAGTTCGGCAAGCGAGCCGGCGTCGAACTGCCACGCCAGCGACCCGAAGGCGGCAAACTTGGCGGCAAACCCGGCCAGCGGCGGCAGGCCGATCAGGCTGAATAGGATGATCGAAAGGCAGATAACAAGCCCCGGCGAGCGGCGGATCAGTCCCGTGTAGTCGGCGATCGCTTCGCTGCCGACGGCATTGCGTACAAAGGCGACCGCAGCGAAGGCACCCAGGTTCATGAACAGGTAGATCGCCAGGTAGAAGGCCACCGCGGCCACCGCACCGCGGGCCCCTGCGGGATCGCTGCCGGCCAGCGCGACGGCCGCCGCGACCGGCATCATCATGTAGCCGGCGTGCGCGATCGTCGAATAGGCCAGCAGCCGCTTCATGTTTGTCTGTCCGTAGGCCGCCAGGTTGCCGAACGTGCAGGTTACGGCCGCCAGCAGGGCGATCAGCCCGCAGGCGTATTGGCGGACCGGTTCCAGCGCGGCGGTCAGTTCGGCGGTACTCG
Source organism: Candidatus Nealsoniibacteriota bacterium (assembly GCA_013202865.1). Taxonomy (GTDB): domain Bacteria; phylum Planctomycetota; class Planctomycetia; order Pirellulales; family Thermoguttaceae; genus JABMRB01. The sequence goes on from JABMRB010001353.1 coordinate 1,251, forward strand.
CGGCCGAGAGCCCGACGGCCAATCTCACGAGCAGGCCCAAGGCGGCGGCCTTGCTGGCGATCGACAGGAAGGCGGCCACTTCGGCCGTGGCCCCCTCGAACACGTCGGGTGCCCAGAAGTGGAACGGCACGGCCGAGAGCTTGAACGCCAGCCCGACCATCACCATCAACCCGGCCAGCACGAGGACCAGGCGGCGGTCCGACTCGGTCCAATTCTGCAACCGTTGCATGGTCTGCTCGTCGGGCGAACCGTGGCCGTGGGCTTCGTCGGCGTGATGTGAATCTTGAGATTCGAGCAAGGCGATCAGTTCGCTTCTCTGGGGCAGATCGGGGAACTCGCCCTGGTGCAGTTTCTCAAGCAGTTCTTCGCTGTGGAACGTTTCGTGACCTTCCTGCTCGGTCACGTGTTCGAGGAACGTCTGTTTCTGCTGCATTTGCGCCAGCCGCGTGGCCATCGTGGGCAGGTGGGCCGTTCCGGTCGCACCGACCAGCAGGCTGATGCCGTAGAGCATCACGCCGGCGCAACCGGCGCCGAAGACGGCGTACTTCAAAGCGGCTTCGGTCCCCTTGCGGCGATGGCGTTGCAGCCCGGCCAGCACGTAAGACGGCACGCTGGCCATCTCCACGCCCAGAAAGACGATCAGCATGTGGTTGGCCGAGACCATCAGGCACATCCCCAGCAGGGCCCCGAGCACGAGCACGTAGAACTCGGTGGAATCCTCCCGCTTGGGCACGCCCGAGACCTGGCTCCACGCGACGAACAGGATCGCAAAGACCAGCAGCAGAGATCGCATGTAGACGGCAAACGCATCGAACGTCAACATGCCGGTGAAGATCGGCACCGAATCGGCCGGCGGGGCCCATGGCTTGGCGGCCAGCAGTGCCGTGGCCAGCCCGATAAGCATCACGTAGAACGCGGCCGAGGGGATTCGCGGCACGATCATCCGCACCAGCAGCAGCAGCACGATCGTCTCGCACAGCAGCACCTCCGGGAGGAAGGCCGACAGCGACGGGCCGAGCGTAAGTGCGTTCTGTATTTGTTCGTAAAAGCTCACGGCTGCTGCACTTCCTCAATGTTCAAACGTGGCGGCATCGGTGGTCTCATGACGTATCCTTCCGCGCTCACGTATCCTATAGTGTTCGCGTCACCTTCAGTGCGCACGTGGGTCGATCGGTTACGTTCCAATCCTGGCTCGTTGGCGCTTATACTTGCTTGATCCACTCGCTTGCGCTTCGAGCTTGTATTGGCGTCCGGCCCCGGCATCTCCACCGGCGCACCGGCGCGGTCGTCGGCCGTCAGATCCTCGATCAGCTTGTCGACCGTCGGCGTCATGTACTGAAGCAACGCCTGGGGGTACACGCCGAGCAGAATCGCCATCGCCAGCAGCGGCGCGGCGATCGATATCTCGCGACGGGTCATCGGCTTCAGGGCGTCGCCGTGGGGGCCCTTGTATTCCGCGCCGAGGTAGACCCGTTGAATCGTCCAGAGGATATACCCGGCCGTAAGGATCACCACACCGGCGGCGATCACGGCCAGCACTTTGCTGAAGTTCCAGGCAGCCAGCACGACGAGCACCTCGCCGATGAACCCGCACAGCCCGGGCAACCCCAGCCCGGCAAAGAAGATCCCCATCGAGAGTGCTCCGAAGACGGGCATCTTCGAGAAGAGCCCGCCGAACTGGTTCAGGTCGCGATGGTGTACGCGATCGTAAATCACGCCGACCAGGAAGAACATGCCAGCCGAGCTCAGCCCGTGGGCGATCATCTGGAACATGGCGCCGTTGATCCCCATGGCCCAATAGTCGGAGAGTTCCCGGCTGCCGACGGTCGTGCTCCAGACGCCGATTCCCAGCAGCACGTATCCCATGTGGCTGACGGAACTGTAGGCGACCAGCCGCTTGAAGTCGGTTTGAGCCAGGGCGGCAAGCGCCCCGTAGACCATACTCAACACGCCGACGGTGCAGACCATCATGGCCAACTGTTGCGCCGCGTGGGGACAGATCGGGTAGCAGACCCGCAGCACGCCGTAGCCACCCATCTTCAGCAGCACGCCGGCAAGGATCATCGAGATGGGCGTGGGGGCCTCGACGTGGGCGTCGGGCAACCAGGTATGGACCGGCACGGCCGGCAGCTTGATTACGAAGCCGATAAACAGCAACACAAAGGCCCACCAGGCGAGCGACTGGCCCAGGAACGACCCGGTCGAGTCGAACGGCGATTTGCCGTCGGCGTCCTCAAGCTGGCCGATCTTGGCCAGGGCCAGCATATTGAACGTGTGGGCGGCTGCCTTCTCTTCTCCCGTTTCCGGCACCTGTTGAAGCTGGCTCTCCTGTTGTATGCTGACTTGGGCGGCGGCCCGCTGGGGCGAATTCAGGTCGTTCAGGTCGCTACGGAAAAAGAGCATCAGCAGGGCGATCAGCATCAACACGCCGCCGACGAGCGTGAAGAGGAAGAACTTGATGGCCGCGTACTCCCGGCGCGGACCGCCCCAGATGCCGATGAGGAAGTACATCGGCAGCAGCATCACTTCCCAGAAGACGTAGAACAGGAAGAAGTCGAGCGCCATGAAGACACCCAGCATGCCGGTCTCCAGCAACAGAAACAGCGCGCAATAGGCCTTCAGGTGTTTGGGGATTTTCCAGCTCGCGCCCATGACTAGCACGCACAGGAACGACGTAAGCACCACCAGCGGGAAACTAATGCCGTCGATGCCCAGCATGTAGTGGATATTGAAGGCGGGGATCCAGGGGATGTTGACGACGTTCTGCATCTCTGCCGTGTCGAGGGCAAATCGCGCCGATGCGTCGTCGGCCACGCCGGACGGGACCGCCATCCAGGCCGTCAGCAGGAAGACGGCCACGGTAGCCAGCAGAGCGAACCGCTTGATCAGCTCTTCGCGGCCCTTGGGCATCAGGCAGATCACCAACGCAGCAGCCGTCGGCAGGAAGATGATCAGGCTCAACAGGACGTGATCGGGAATATCCATGGCAACTTCTTGGGACGGGACGCGAGCCCGCCGCTTGTGGTTTATTGTCGGTTGTTAGTTTAGGGGCGGATCAATGCGAAGCCGCAAGCGGCCGAGGTTATAACGTGTAGTTCCAGTAGACGCTGACCAGGACGAACAGGCCGACCGTTCCGACGGCGATCCAAACGACGTACTGCCGCAGGTTGCCCGTCTGAACGAAGCGTAGTTTCATACCGACCGCGTAGGTCGACGTGGCGATCCGCTCGATTAGGCCGTCGACGAACGTCCGGTCGATCCAGTCGTCGACGCGGGAGACCATCGTCACGACCTTGGCGGAACCGTCGGCCACCCAGTCGATACCCCGCTTGTCGACCGTGGAAATCCAACCGGAGACGGTCAGCACCGGGCGGACAAACACGAACCGGTACAGTTCGTCGAACCACCACTTATTCACCAGGAAGCGATGCAACGGGGCGAACTGCTTTCGGGTGTCCTCCGGGTCGAGCTTCCGCAGTCCGTAAAACACGGTGGCCAAGAGGAAACCGACCGCCGCCATGGCGAACGCGATCAGCCCGGCGTTGACGTGGATGGCGTGGTCGGTGTGCCCGACGTGTTCGGCCGGGTAGTTCACTTTCGTCAATACGCCCGCCGCCGGATGGACGGTGACCTCCGGCCGGGCCTGTTCGAGCAGCGGCTCGAGTCCCAGGTCGGTGAACGGCAGGTTCCAGCCGACGATCACTGCAAAGACGGCCAATACGACCAGCGGACCGGTCATCTCGCGGGGCGACTCGTGGGCGTGCTCGTAGACGTGCTTGTCGCGCGGTTGGCCGGCGAACGTCATGTACCACAGGCGGAACATGTAACAGGCCGTGATCGCTGCACCGACAACCGCCGCGTAGTAGAGCCACGCGTGTTGCGGATTGATCGCTTTGAACGACAGGGCCTGGGCGATGATGTAGTCCTTCGAGTAGTAGCCGCTGAGCCCGATCAACAGCGGGATGCCGGCCCCGGAGATCGTCAGGCAGCCGATGAGCATCGTGCCGGCGGTCCAGGGCATCTTTTTCCGCAGCCCACCCATCTCGGGCATCTCGTTCGTGTGACAGGCGTGGA
>JABMRB010001354.1 GCA_013202865.1 Candidatus Nealsoniibacteriota bacterium
CACATGAAAGCCAAAGTGGAATTGCCAAAGGCATTCTCGGTGGGAGACCTACGTGAGTTCTTGCCCATCCAGCATTTGCTGGAGAGAATGAATCCAAGACTCGTCGTCAAGCAGGTAGCAACCGGCGTGCATGTGGACGGCGGGGGCACGGTCTTCTGGGGCCTTGTCTACCTGGAAGGCGAGCCACCAAGCAAGAAGAAGGTGGAGATCGCCTTGAGGGAAGCAGGCTTTGATTTTGCACACAATGTCTTGACCCAGGCGGCGAGCGTTGTGACTGACCATTCAGAAGATGGGAAGAAGGGACTCACATCCCCATTGTCTTCTGGGCGGTCATTTGGTTGATCTCCCGGTTTGGCAAACCGACCGGCGAAACGACCCTAGTGCGACTCAAGAGGATGGTCGAGGAGGAACGTCTGTTGTGCATCGGGAAGTGGTGGAGAGGGTTCCGAGTGGGTTTGATGCTTGAACAGAGAGGACGACGACGTGGACCATCCTGATAATGAAACGATGGAAGTGCTGGTATCCGTTGCCTTCCCCAAACTTAGAACTCAGGCATCCGAGGACGCATGGGAGGAGGACATATTGAACGCTGTCGCCGCTGCCTTGGCCGCCGACAAAACGCTCGACACTCAGACTATCAAGTCGCTGGAATACGAAGATTGCCAGTGGGTCTTCGAGGGCGGGATGCCAATGCCTGATTACGGAGTGACGGTGAGTGAGGATGGTTCTTGGCACTCCGGTGTCAAACCGTTTCCCGAAGAGCCGGCGGCCAGGGGCGATGACTTGCAGTCGTTGTTTGATTATTTGGTGGAGAAGGGGCTGGTGAAGAAATGATGCAGTTCCCGGCTTTCGGTTACCGGAGACCATTGCCACGAAATCAATATCTTTCCTACTCTGTATTGCGAACGCTTCGTGACTGGTTTGTTGACTTACTTCCGAAGTCGGTTTTCAAAGGCTCTCCAAGGAAATCTTGCGATGGAGTAGTCTACCATAACGACTATGCCTTCACATCACAAGAAGAGCCTGAAGCCACGGCTTGGTGAGGATTGCGAGAGGGAAGAACGACCATGGAGCGAAAGCGTTTTGAAGTAAGGTCGATGTGGAACGCCAAGGTCTTTCGATGCAGTCGGCCTTGGGCGGCAATCTCTATCAGTTCCCGCGACGATGATTTTCCCGTCCTTTCCAAGTACAATCGCAGGGGGCTTCTGCGATTGACATTTGCCGATACGGCCGAGCCGGACAGAGCCGATTCCTTCACACCGACGCTCGCCCTAGAACTTCTGGAGTTCGCGGCTCGGGTGTGGGAAGAAGTGGAAATACTGCTGATTCACTGCGAAGCGGGCCTGTCGCGTTCACCGGCTGTCGCGGCCGCATTGTCCAGAATCTACTACAACGACGATGGCCCGTGGTTTGAACTCGATTTCCCGAATCAACTGGTTTATCGGCTTCTGATTGAGACGAACTCACGAACACGGGGCGGACAGTGACTATACACCTCTGTTGCACGTACCCGCTTGGTGGTACGATGCTGAGACGTTGAAGACGTTGCCCTGGGAGCGAGCTTGTTGCCCATGCCCGAAGCGACTCCGGATGTTATCAACAGGATGTCCAGAACAATGACGAACCACCCTTGCAAACTTTCCGAAGTCATGCTGGAAATGGCACAATCCCTCTTGCGTGACCCCGCCGCCGTTCCATCCTCGGAGGCAGCCCATGTTGCACTATTCTTCGCCAACGTGGCATGGAACGAGTGTGTCGGACTCGACCATGCCAGAGAGAGCTACCGCAGTGTTTGGGAAACCATCGAGACCGAGAAGCCAGAACTTTGGAACGAACTGAAATCGAACGACATTGATGGCATGATAGATGAATTGGTCGAGTACAAGAAGGCCCACTATCCCGATGACCGGCGGCGGATTCTTACCTGCGGCATACCGGAGGGCAGTGTCCGTGTGGAATGGCTTCCTGCCGCTGCCCCTGGGGTTGATGTCAAATGGGAGATGCAGCTTTATGGGCTGGTGAGAACCGGTAGCAGGGAGGACGCCATACGTTTTCTTCAAGATACTCGCGGCATGTCAGATAGCGAGGCGGCGAAAAAGGTGGCAAATGTCGCCGCTGATTTGGGGGTCAGTTGACGAAGTCCCAAAAGAGCAATTGCTGGCGGACTATGCTACTGGTTCTGGAATAACAGGTGAAAGGAAGCATGGAGTGCAATGATGACGATGAGTCAAGCAGAAGTCCAAGTGTTGTTTCGGCAGTTCGGGGCACCGCTCGCTCAGTACGCTTCGACTTCTCCTGACCGACAGGAGTTGGCCGATATGTTGGTCACGAATCTGTGGACTGCGATGATTGCTGACCCCCAAATGGAAGAGGAGACCTGGAGCGTGCTGAAGACTCAGGCTCACCTCAGCGATGAGCAACTTGAGCCAATTCGAGAGGTTTACTACCAACAGATGAGACCCACGGTCAGCGAAGAACAACTTGCCGCTCTGCGATTAAGGTACAAGGCCCATGAGAACGTCTGAATCCAAAATCAAACAAGCCATCCTCCATCCTGAGGAGGAGGTCCGCCTAACGGCGTTAGCATACTTTGCCGAACGCCACAACCAGGACGAAACGGTGATGCCCCTCGTAATCGAGGCGGTGGAGAAGTATGGACGGGACACTGCCTTTCGTATCCTGCGGCGTGCGGACGATTTGACGCAGACCGAAGTCACCGTGAAATGGCTTGTGGACGAACTCTCTAGGAACATGGACCTTGAGGATGTGGGCAACGACAACTACTGCTGTGCCGCCGCCGTGATCCTTTGCAAAACGTCGCCAGGGCTACTTACTCCCGACATGGCAGACCTCCCCAATTTCCCAGAGGAACTGCGACTGGCGTTCCTTGAGCGTCTGGAAATGGTGGCGTGGGACTGGGAGCGTGGCTGGACTGCGTTGGAGGAGCTTGGGGAGGAAACGATGGAGTTGGGCGAGCTTCGAATCCGACATACCCGTCGTGCCAAGAGGATTATCGAAGCCTTGGCTTCTCACCAAGAGAAGGCTGACGAAATCCTTCAATTGCTGCATCGCCGTTATCGAGGGAAGAGTCGCTCGTTGATGGAATGGTTGAAACCGTCCCTTGTTGAACTTGCGGGGGCGATGAGGCTGCAAGAGGCCATTCCCATCCTGGTCGAGCGATTACATGAAGACGATTGGGGCGTCAGCGACTCTGCCCTGACCGCCCTGCAATGGATCGGCTGTGATAAGGTGGTGGAAGAACTTGCAAGTCAGTGGGCAGATGCACCTGGGCGGTTTCGCCTGTATGCCGCAGAGGCTTATGGGCAGATCCATACCGACCTTTCTGCTGAGAAATGTTTGGAATTCTTGGCGGACGAACGTGATAACGACACACGGAACTTCCTGGCCAATGCCGCTCTCAGAAACTTCGTAACCGAAGCCATTGAACCAGTTCAGCAAATGGTTCTTGGAACGTGGGATGACCTGACACCCGACGAGTCCGACCTGCGTTATCATCTTGTGGCGACCGCTACCATCATGGGAGCCGGTTTTTCCGAGTATGACCAATGGTATACTGAGTCAACAAGAAAACATCGGGGCTGGAACGACTATGACCGGGGCAGGATTCGGAAGAACTTCCGAGAGGATGAAGAGGAGGACGAATGGGATGAGGAATTGGAGGAAGACGACTTTGAAGATGACGGCATTGAGCCGCATGCCAAAGGGGGGCTACCGGGATTACTGCCATTTCGGCACGAGAACGAACGAGCGGGCAGGAACGACCCGTGTCCTTGCGGCAGCGGGAAGAAATACAAGAAATGCTGTTTGAAAAAGCAGAACGGCACTTCCCTCTTTGATTGAGCCCAACTCCAGGAGTCCACCAATGGCCAAGAAGGCAAAGAGAAGGGCGACCCTTGACCCAAGCCTGCCCATATTTCAATTCAAGGTCACGCTACAACACATTGACCCGCCGATCTGGCGAAGAGTGCTGACGAACGACTGCTCCCTGGATGAACTCCACGACATCATTCAGGTTTGCATGGGTTGGGAGGACGAACACATGTACGCTTTCGTGATTGAGGGAGAACAATACACCGACATCGACGGTGCGGACCCCTACGAATACCATGATTCCCGCTCTGTACGAATCAGTGACCTTGTTGAGCAGGCAAGTGTCCGCTTCCGCTACGACTACGACTTCGGGGACGACTGGAAGCACATAGTCGAAATCGAGAAGACCCTGCAACCTGTGGAGGGTGTTCGATACCCTTGTTGCGTGAAAGGGGAGCGTGCCTGCCCGCCCGAGGACTGCGGTGGTCCCTACGGCTACCCATACTTGCTCGACAAAATCCAAGACCCAGAGCACGAAGAACATGACGAGACGTTGGAATGGGTCGGTGAGGAGTTTGACTCCGAAGAGTTCGACCTCGAAGAAGTGAATGAGGAGCTTCACCATCTCCGTCGCTGGCTGGGGAACCGGAGAGGAAAGCACGCCCTCCAAGCGGTCTTTGCCAAAGGCGACTTTGTGCGTGTGAAGCCAGGGATTGTCCACGAACGATACCCCGATATTCCTCTGGGCGGCTGGGTGGGGAAGATCAAGAGGATCGGGTGGCTGACGCCCATCGGCTACGCTGTCCATTGGACCAAGCCGACGCTCGACCAGGCCCACGCCGTCTACGTCAAGCGATGCCAGCGGGACGACGTGAAGCCTTACAAATACTGGCTGGAAGAAGACCAGTTGGAGGCGGCGGTTGATGAAACGCCCACGGCGATGGAACAGCCGATGAACATCGTCATTCGCCCGCTTTCGATGGAAGAACCCGACGACCGCATCAGGACGGTGTTCGGGCTGACCAGTGACGATGGGTTACCCAAGGCCGACGAACAAATGCAGCGGCACTACTTCGATTATCTGAAGGCCCATCTGTCATATCCCGTCAAGGCCGAGTATTGGCCTGCAACGGCC
>JABMRB010001355.1 GCA_013202865.1 Candidatus Nealsoniibacteriota bacterium
CGGCTGGAGCGACCAGTTGCCGGGCGGGAATCTCACCCGCTGAAAACCGCCGCCTTTTCACGGCGCACAAAATCGTCGGTGTTGCGCAGTAACAAGAGGAGGCTATGTCCTCTCCGCAAAATCATCGCTGCCACCCGGGAAAAAACATCGGGGCTGCCCGCTACCCGTCAGGAGTAGCTTCGGCCGCTTCGAGTGCCTCCACGACCTCGCCGGCACATTGCTGCAACCGGGCGAGTTCCTCCGCCAATCCCGGACGTTCGGCCTCGGCCGCCTCGTTGAGCCGTTCGGTGAGTTGCTCGATCTCGGCCGCCAACTCGTCGCGCTGCATACGCAGCCGTTCGACCTCCTCCGCCTTGTCGGCCTTGTCGAAGATTCGCTCCTCGGGCACTTCGCCGTCGTGCGGTGCGGCCGGTTGCCGGGAATCGGGCGGCAGCACCCGGTCGCTCCCGTGCAACCGGCGTTGACTGATGAACCGCGGCGAGACGATCTCCACGCCCGCACGGTGCAACGTCGTTAGCATCATCAGCCGCAGTCTCGATCGGACGGTCAACAACTGCTTAACCTCCGTCAGGAAGCCGGCCACGCGATAGGTCACCGAAAAATCGCCCAGCTCGGTAATCTGCACGAACGGTTCCTGTAGCTCGGCGTCGCGGGCGGCCGCGGTCAACAACGAGTCGATCTCGGTGTGCGACACGCCGTAGCCCAGCGAGACGGTCGCCGACACGACGGTGCCCGAATATCGCACCACCTTGACCGGGTTCTGGACGAGATACAGATTCGGCAGCGTGCAAAGATCGCGGTCCTCGGTCTGGATCTCGGTGTGAAACAGCCCGCGCTCGGTGACCCGACCGAACTGCTCGCCGACGTGAATAAAGTCGCCCGGCCGGTAGCTCCTCACGGCCCGAAGCATCAGGCCGGCCATGGCGTTGGCTACGAACGTCGTCGACGAGAGCGTAACGGCCACGGTCAGCAGCAGCCCGAGCAGCCCGAGCAGTTGCGAGCGGGTGTCGTCGCCCAGCGGCATCGCGAACAGCACGACCGCACAAGCAACCATCGCGATCACCGCCATGGCGATCCTTCGCGGGAATCGCTGCTCTTCGCCAAGGCTGCGGTTACGACGCAGCAGCAGCCAGTTCGCCCCCCAAACGACCGCCCCCATCACGACAAGGACCACCAGTGCCACGGTCAGGTCGGGCATCGCCGCAAGGAAGCGTTCGAGGATATTCATCGATCTTGCTGGGTTATGGGGTTCGGGTTATCTTTTCGAGTTCTCGTAGTGTAAGCGGCCCGCCTGCATGGTACCATCTCTGTGGGGTGAGGAGTAGCCGCTTGCGGCTTAGCAGTTTCTTTGCACGACATTGCTAAGCCGCAAGCGGCAGAAGCTAGTAGTACCGAAAGGCACCACAATGATCCGCAATCGCACCGCCCGCCGGCTTCTGCTCGCCTCGATCGTTGTGTCCTTCGCCGCCGCCGCCCCCGGTGAGGACTGGCCGACCGACGGGCACGACAACCGGCGAACGGGCGTGACCTCGGAGAATCTGGCTCCGCCGCTGTCGCTGCGATGGGTGTTCCGATCACCTTTGCCACCGGCGAAAGGCTGGGCTCGACCGGTCAACGGATACGGTGCCACGAAAAATGCCTCGAACGTCAGCTTCGACGACGCATTGCGCGTCACCGCGGCCGATGGCACGGCCTACTTCGCTTCCTCGGCCGAGAACCGGGTCTACGCCGTCGACGTCGCCACCGGCACCGTCCGCTGGACCTTCTTCACCGACGCCGCGCCGCGACTGGCGCCGGCCATCTCACAGGGTAAGGTCTACTTCGGTGCCGACGACGGCACGGCCTATTGTCTCGACGCCACCAACGGGAACATTGTCTGGAAACTCCGCTGTGCGCCGACCGACGAGAAGATGCTGGGTACCGGCCGATTCATCTCGCTCTGGCCGTTGCGCTGCGGCGTGACGGTCGACCGTGGCACGGCCTACTTCACCGCCGGGCTGTTCCCCTCCGAGGGCGTCTACTTCTACGCCGTCGACGCCGCCAACGGCAAGATCATCTGGCGCAGGCAACTCGATCGCGGCGGCACGGGCTGCCCCTCGCCGCAGGGCTATCTGCTGGCGTCGGACGATTCGATCTACATGACCTCGCGCGTAGCTCCCACGCGATGGAGCCGCACGGACGGCAGCCCGATTGGATTCCAAACGCCCGTGCCGCATCACGAATATCGCTTCCACAACGGCGGGTCGTACGCCCAGCTTTGGGGCCAGAACATCATCTACGGCCAGGCCGCCATCCTGGCCTACGATCCGAACAGGGTGCTGATCGACAAATACAACCGCCCGCAGAAGGGAGAGCTCGTCTTCAACTGGTTCAATGCCCGGCGGGTGATCTTCAAGGATGAGCTGGCCTATTTCGCCACCGACTACCACCTGCTGGCCGTCGAACAGGCACGGTTGCCCGAGTTGGCCGCCGCGGAGTGCAAGCAATTCGAGGAGGCCTACAAGCAACATCGAGTGGCCGACTACCTGACGGCCCTGGAATCGGCGGCCGAGCACGGCGAGGACAGCCCCATGGGTCGGCGATTGAAGGAGACCTCGTTGAAATGGGGCAAGGAGCGATTCGAGCAGTGGCCGGCCGTCGCCGAGAAACTCTTCGCAAAGTTCGCTGAGAAGTGTAAGTGGATGCTGAAACTCAAAGCCAACGAGGCGATGATCGCGGCCGGCGACGTGATCTACGCCGGCGGCGAAAACGCAGTCGTCGCCGTCGACGCGAACACGGGCCGACAACTTTGGACCGCGCAGACCGGCAGCCGCGTGCGGGGACTGGCCGCTGCCGACGGCTGCCTCTTCGTCAGCACGATCGACGGCAGCGTGCGATGCTTCTCCCAGGGCGGACCGACGGGTGAACCGCGACAAGTCCTCCCGCCACCAAACAGCCGGCCCTACGAAACCGACCGGCTCTCGGGCTTCTACGAGGATACGGCCGCGGCCATTCTTCGCGATTCGGCAGCAGACCGGGGCTACTGCCTGATCCTCGGCGGCGGCAGCGGCCGGTTGGCGTACGAGATCGCCCGACGGTCGAAACTGAACGTCTACGTGTTGGAACCGGATGCCGACAAGGTCGAACTCGCACGGCAGACGCTGGCCGCGGCGGGGCTCTACGGTGGACGGATTGTCGTTCAGCGGTTCACTTTAGGGCATGGCCGTGGCGCGACCAACGGTCGCGGCTTTGTTGGACTACCGTTTCCGCCATACATCTTCAACCTCATTGTCGACCAGGGGACCTTCTTGGGCGGCGAGCCGTCGACCTCGTGCGCGGAGGCCTTTCGCGTGTGCAAGCCGTGCGGCGGTGTTGTGTACGTGGGGCAACCGGCCGGTGGGGCAGCGTTGGGGAAGAAGTTCGATCCTGCAAAACTCATGCGGGACCTGAAAGCCTTGGAGCCGTCCAACGCCCAAGTTACGCTCGACGGTCGCTGGGGTAAGATCGTTCGCGGCCGGGTCAAGCACTCGCGCGACTGGACGCACAACTACGCCACCGCGGCCAACACCTCTTGTAGCGAAGACCCGTTAGTCAAAGGCCCGCTGGGTATCCTCTGGTACGGCGAACCCGGCCCGCGCCATCGGATCGAGCGCCACGCCGCCGGGCCGATGCCGCTGGTCGTCGGCAGCAGGATGTTCCTGACCGGCTACGATCTGGTGGCAGCCTACGACGTCTACAACGGCGTTTGCCTCTGGCAGCGGACGCTACCCGGTGCCACGCGGACCGGTCTGCCTCTGGCGGCATCAAACCTGGCCGCCGACGAAGCCGGGCTATTCATCGTCGTCAACGACCGCACCTGCCTGCAACTCGACGCGGCCACGGGTAAAACCCTCCAGACGTATCCAACAAAGGGGTCAGGACTCTTTGTTGACCCCTTTTTCTGGGGCTTTGTCGCTAGGAGCGGTGATCTGCTCTATGGCAGCCGCTCTGAGGTGGACCGGGCGAGGCGACGGCCTGAGTTGAAAACTAGCGACGGCGTTTTCGCGATCGAAGTCGATTCGGGCTTGCCCGTGTGGACGTACGAAGGAGTTGGTATCGAGCACGGCGGGATTGCGATCGCCGAAGGCAAGGTGTTCCTGTTGGACAAGAACCTCTCCGAGGCCGACCGCCGCCGGGCCATGGAAAACACGGTGAAGGATACGTCGGTCGAGGATCGCCCGGCCGTGGACAACCGCGGCGAGCCGATCCCACGCGATCTGCGCAAGTTGGTCGCCCTGGACGCCGCCACCGGGGTCGTGCGGTGGCAACGGCCGATCGACGTCACCGACGTCACGCTCGACGACACCGTCGTTTCCGGCGGCCGTGTTGCGGTTGCGTGCATGGTCAAGGATCACGTGCTCGTGGTTCACGGCACGGGCAGCCTGGGGCATCCCTATCAGGAATTCCTCCGGGGTGAGTTCGCGCGTCGGACGATCTATGCCTATGCCGCCGACTCGGGCAAGCTGCTTTGGGGCGGAAGGAGAAACTACCGAAAACGCCCGATCGTCGTGGGCGATACGATCTATGCCGAACCCCATGCCTGGCACCTGAACTCCGGCAAGGTGAAGACGTACACGCATCCACTCTCCGGACGCCAGGAGCCGCTGGATTGCTTCCGCGGCTATATCGGTTGCAGCCACCTGCTCGCCTCCGGCGCGGCCCTGTTCGGCAACAAGGAAGGCATCGCTCATTGGAACCTCGACGAGTCGTGCGGATACACGCCACTGGCCGGCATGTCGCTGGCCTGCGGTCTGGGGGCCGTGCCGGCCGGC
>JABMRB010001356.1 GCA_013202865.1 Candidatus Nealsoniibacteriota bacterium
CACCGCTCACTGCTCACCGCTCACCGCTCACTGCTACCGATGCCACGGCGGGGCGAACATGTCGACGGCTTCTTCAAAGGTTGCCTTGCGGCGGAAATCTGCCGGCTGGTAAGCGGGTTTTCCGGGATCCGGATTCACCCAGTGCGAATGGTGCCGGCCGTAATAGCTGCCGTAGAACTGGTAGTTGGAATCGACCCAGCGGCTGACGATCATCAACTCGGTTTTGGTCAGCATCTTGCAGTGGTCGTCTTTGGCGTTCTTGGGATGGTCCGGATCGGTCAACACGTCGATGAGGATGCTCTTGTAGCAGCCCAGGTTCTTAGGCGGCAGGTAAGCGCCGTTGTAGTTCCCCCGGTCGCCCTGCCGAAACGACGTGAATTCCGGGATGATCGGACCGGCTAATTGCTTGCTGGCAAGCTCTTCGTAGGAGGTGCTGTAATAGACGGTCAGGTCGCCGGTCAATTTCAGTTCTGCGTCGGGCTCCTTATTGCCGTGGCAGGAGACGCACTTGGCGTCTAAGATCGGCTGAACGTCGGCGGGATAGTGAATCACCTGGCCGGCCTTGCCGTCGCCGCCGCCGGCCACCAGATCGCACGGTTGCGGCTGGGGGGTGCTCGGCGGGCGTCTCAGTGCGATCGGCGTTTCGGCATCGATCGGAGAAAGGCCACGGCCGGACTGCCCATGGCAGCCGCTGCAGGAGCGGACCTCCCCGGGCTTGTAGTTCACGTAGGTCCTTTCTCGCTGGATCTCCCGGAAGTTTTCGTCCAGTGCCTGGAAGAAGACGTTACGATTGGCGGGCACCTCGAAGTAGGCCGATCCGTCTTTTTCAACCGGCACGACGCCCCACTGCACTCGCGGCCAGAGGGCAGCCTTCCAACTCGAACTGCTGGTCGACGAGCCCCATCTTCTGCCGGTGGACCAGTATCGCGGAAGCGCTTCATTGATTCTGACCCATTTGACTTCTCCCGGTTCGACCCCCTCCATGCCTTGGTAGACGTTGGACAGAACGCAGAGGGCTTTCTTGCTCTTGGCGTATTGGGGATTCCGGATGGAGCGAATCTCCGGCGGGACGTTTCTCGCAACCAACGGCGTCGGATGCCAGCAGGAGAGCTCTTTGTCCTCGTGAACCAGGCGATGAGTTCCCTCGGTGTCGATCAGATAGAGCGAGTAGGCATCGGCTACGTTCTTGTAGTGATCGGAAGGGTCGACTTTGTAGGAGACGAGAAACTCCTTGTCGTTGACCGGATACGGATGCGTGTAGAGGTGGCCGCTCTGGCCGTTGCGGTCGTGTTTGTACGTGCCGTCGGCGGTACGGAAATGCCAGCCGGGCTCGGTCCGGCGCTCGATGAACACGTGGGGGGTGAGATTCGTGACGGCGTAGCGGCCGTCCCATTGGACGTAGCCCTCCTCGTCCGGGTCGGGACCTCGTGCCCGATTGCGATTCTTAACGTCGATGAGCATGATCGCCCCAAGGCACCCTCCTTGCGGAAAGTGGCAGGTCCCGACGCAAACTATCCGACTCTCGTCGCCGCGAATCGGCTGAGGATACATGTAGACGGTCGTTGTGTCGTCGGCCAGGCCGTAGAGTTCCTGGGGCCTGCTCCCGTCGGGATTCATCGACCAGATCGTCTTGCCGACGCGTGCGCCTTTGTCGATGTACTCCCAGCGGTGGTACATCACGCGCCCGTCACTGAGAATCACCGGGCAGAATTCGCTGACCAGACTGTCGGACAACTGCTCGACGTTCGTGCCGTCGGCGTCCATGCGATGCAACGTCGGAGCCACCAGGTGAGCCGAACCGCCGCAGAGAACGGTGCGTTCGCTGCGCGTGGAAGAGAAGATGATCTTGCCGCGGGGCAGGTAGCAAGGGTGTACGTCGTCGGTGTGCCAGCCTGTTCTCCACCGGGCAACCTTCTCGGCCTCATCTTCCGGCGGAAGTGATACCTGACGCAGACCGGAACCGTCGACGCCGACCTCCCAAATTCGGAATCCGGAGCCGGGGGTCTCGCGAAAATCGAACAGCACCTTCTTCGCGTCGAACGACAGGCTGATCTTGCCGATGAAGCCCTTGCCGCCGGGCAACTCGGCCGCGGTAACCACCGGCCGCTCTTGCCGCGTGCGAACGTTGTAGATATAGACGCCGTTGGCGGGAAGGAACCGGTCGCCGCTGGTGCCGTTGTTGATGTCCGTGTAGTAGTGATCCGACGAGTAGGGCTTGCGTTTGACGAAGATGATCTCGTCGAAGGAGAACGCATCCGCAGAGACCCGTACCGGCGGCGCGATTTGGGACGAACCTTCGGGTTCTGCCGCCATCGGCGAATTGCCGGTGATCGCCAATCCGAGCAGAGCCAGCACGGAGATCGCAATCGGAAGTCTTGGAAGATACCACATCGGAAATCCCTTTCTGAAAACAGTAGTTCTAGAAATGGTGATACGCCGGGCAGCGTATCCCATTATCGCACAGCTCCACCATGTTGCAACCACCGTGGCAGAACTCGAACTACCCCCCCGGGAGTGGAGGGTGGACGGAATGCAGAATGCAGAATGATGAATGCAGAATGAAGAATACAGAAGGACGATTCTCACGAACGCGCCGCAACCAGTCCATTCTTCATTCTTCATTCTTCATTCTTCATTCTTCATTCCGCAATCCGCAATCCGCACCTGCCAGTCGTCGCGGCCGAGTTGGACTGCCTCGGTGCGAACTCCCAGAAACCGCTCGATGATTTCCAGGTGCGTCTTCGCGTGCATTGAAAGCCCGAAAGTGTGAAACTCGCCGCCGCCCGTGCCTTGCCACGCGCCGATGGCCATCGGCAACATGATCTGATCGGCCAGATACTCTCCGACGGGCGCGCCGGCCTTGATGTAGCGGCGGGCGGCATTGAGCGTACCGGAGGCCACGTGCTCCGCCTTCACGCCGATCTTGCCGAAACCGGTGAAGACCTCGGTCACGTGTTGCGACTCCAGTTCGATCATCACCACGTTGCCCGGTCCAGCCGAGCGGACCTCGTCGACGCAGAAGCAAGCTTCGTCCCAGCCGGTCTTCTTGGCGATGGTGCGGCACTCGCACTCGGCGATGTGCCGTGGCAGGTTGGCGACCATCGCCCGAACTCGCTTCGCCGTGATCTCGCCGCGCTCGTTGAGCGTCAACGGCCCCAACGAACCGGCCGGGCGAACTTGGACGTCAAAGCGTCCGCCGCCGGCCGGGTAGAAGCCGGGGCGCTCAAGCGTGGCCGTCACGGTCGGGCCCATCCGCTCGACCAGCGGCAGGTAGCTGCGTGCGAGGAAATCCAGCGGCGGGGCGAACGGGTTGTGCGTGCCGCCTTCGAGCGTCAGATTCGACGGCCCATCGGCGATCAGCAGTGCCGGCAGGACGGTTTGCAGTACGAGCGTCGTGCTGCCGGCCGTGCCGACGCTGAACCGGTAGTCGCCCGGTACAACCTCACCGGGCCAAAACGCCAATCGCCGCGAGCCGATCTCGGCGCCCTCGACCTCCGCCCGGCCGATCTCGGCGGCCGCGAGCACGGCCGTCAGGTGTTGCCGCATCAGCCCGGGCTTCTTCCGCCCGGCGCGGATCTTGTCGATCGCAAACGCCCGGCCCGTGACCAGCGAGAGCCCCAGCGCCGAACGGATAATCTGTCCGCCGCCTTCGCCGAAAGAGCCGTCGATGGTGAGTGTGTCGGTCATGGGATTCATCCGAGTCTACTGTTTAGCGGGCGGGCTTGCCCGCCGTTCCACCTGCAATCGTAGTAATAAATCGCCGAGTCTGCGCGTTCGGGGATCCCGCCCATGCAATGGGCGGGCTTTTCGGTTGTGATATCCCGCGGCGCGAACCGCCGTAGCGCATCGGGTGTCTATGATAGCGACGGCACGGACGCCCGTCGAGTTCGCGCCGATTGTGGCGAAAACTTCCAAACGAGAGCCCCCATGACACTCGATCAGCGTAAACGCGAGCGACTACTCGTCCATTGCGGCCAGATCCGCGACGGTGACGGGGTCGATCCGCGCGAATTCTTCCATCAGAGTCGATTCGGCCGAAAAGAGGACCGCAAGGCAAAGCAGTTGTGTCGCCAAGTAGCCGAGACGCTCGACATGGTCCTCTCGGGCGAGTGCCACGACGAGCTACTGCAGAGCCTGCACGTATTCTCCGTGGAGCCGGCGCCGAACGCGTCGCGGCTGTTGGTGACCCTTTGCGCAGACGTTGAGGAGGATCGATTCGACCGCCCGGCAATTCTCGGCCTCTTGAACGATCAGGCCGGGCGACTGCGATACGAGGTGGCACGAACCATCCACCGCAAGCGGGTGCCGACGCTGGTGTTTCACGTGGTCGGGCCGGAGGGGAGTTTAAGCTGAACTCAGCGGGGCTATTGCACCGTCGGCCGCTGATAACAGAAAGCCGGCGACTTTTCGCCCAGCTTCCAGAGGTGGATCGAGCCGCCGCGGCAGCGCCGCACGTCCCGGCAACCGGCGCAGTCGGTCTCTGCCAGCCATGCTCGCTGCCGGAAGGCCTCGAAGCGGTTTTCCCATAGATAGCGGAATCCGTTCTCCAGCACGTTTCCCTGTTGGAACGAGGCGTGGTTGTTCGAGCACCCGGTGACCGTGCCGTCGGCCAGGATGGCGCCGAAGTTGATCCCGGCTCGGCAGAAGAAGGGGACGTCTCTCACGCGGCGATCGAAATCCGGCGGCAAGTAGCCCTCGCACGAGGCATTGACCGTGAGCCCCCTTTTTGCCAGCCGCGGTTTGTGTTGCTCGATCCAGTGGAGCATCCTCCAGCTTTGCTCGAAATCGAGGCTCAGATCCGGCTGCCGGGCCGCCCGCCCTGCGGGAAAGATGCGGAAGAGCCTCCAGGCGGGAATCCCTGCCTTGAGAATGATCTCAGCAGTGACGTCGAGCAGATCGAGGTTGCCCGGGTGGACGCAGGTGACGATGTCTCGCATCGGGATTTGGGACCGGCCGACAAGGTTGATCGCCTTGAGGGTTTTCACAAAGGAGCCCGGCCGATTTCTCAATCGATCGTGTGCCTGCTCGGGGCCGTCGAGGCTGACGGTAATCGACTCGATGCCGTTGTCTATCAGCGAGGCGAGCCGGCAGTCCGAAAGGAGTTGGCCATTGGTCACCATACCCCATCGCATGGAAAGCGAGGAGATGTGGGCGGTGATCCGGTCCAACTCGCCGTGCAGCAGAGGCTCGCCCCCGGTGAGCACGAGCACGACGGAGTTGCCGAAGCTCTTGTTTACGTCGTCGATGATCTTCAACCAACTCTCAGTGGTCAACTCTTCCCCGGCCTGCTCGGTTGCACAGTCCGACCCGCAGTGCCGACAAGAGAGATTGCAGCGCCGCGTGAGTTCCAGGAAGAGGTAGAGCAGCGGGTGCTGACGGATTTCCAGACGCCGGTAGAGGTCGAAGGCCAGCGAGCGGAGACGTCCGAACAACTCGATGTCCTCGTTTGCCGTTGCGGGATTACTTCGACGGCGAGGCCGGGGCCGTTTCGAGGCCGGCAATCGGCTCCCCGTTATCGGCGTCCGGCGGGGGTGGAAACGGGACGGCAGGCTGGTAGCGAGACGGCTGGCCGTAGCAGCCAGCAATCACGATGGACACGCTTCCCACGGCCGCCAGCAGCAGCAGTCTCTTAACCCACGCCATGGCACGACTCCGGAAACGTGTATGCTGCGATTGTGGCCGGTGAATTCCCTTCAGCGTGAATTATAGGGAGGACGTTGCTGTTGGTCAAGAGTAGTCGTGGGGTACAAGTCGCCCGTTGCTTGCCGCGGGCCGGCCTGATTCAACCGAACCGAAAGCAGATGGCGATCACCGGGAAACGCTCTCAACCGCGGCAAGGAAGTCCACGGAGAACCGATCTGCCTCGGTCAGCTTTCTTCTTACTCTTGGCCAAGTGGTGCGGAATTCGGCACTCTTGGCTGCGTAATCTTGAGGTCGCTTCTCGATGCGGTGTTTAATCGGCTGCTGTCCGAGCTGCGCCGCGGGGTTGGCGTGGCATTCCCACCCACTTCGTGCCACAAACCTGTTGGTCGGGAACAAGGCTGCCATCACCCAGGCTTCCATACTCTTGGAAGGCGTACACAGAACGAGCTGATCCGGTACTTCCGTTTCTCCCATCCAACGCAAGATGACCAATCGCAATGCGTCGGTCGTGTCACTTGCTGGTGGACATGGCTTCTCGCAAGGCAGATCGCCTGTCTCGTTCTCGATCCAACCACTCTTGTAGGTCTTGCCTGCGACGTCTGCATCCACCTGGACGATCAGCAAGTCGTGAAACGCGAATACAGGTGATTGCGACACACGGCCCGCTCCTTGGTCCGCGGTCTGACGACACCAGCGATAAACTCCTGACCAGCCAAGTCCCATCTGGCCGCCGGGGGCTGCGAATGCCGCGGAGAATTCGGGCTGCAGGGAATGGAACACGAACTCCTCGTCACGCAACAGAGACTTTATTGCGGCCGACAAGACGATGAAATCTGTTGGACCCTCAACGGCGGCTGCAACTCGCAGGGGATCAGACATCCGGCACGCCTCCCAGGTGTCCCATCACCCAAAGGCGAGAGAGCGTCCACCCTTCTTCTGCCTTGGCGAGCAGTGCCTCGTCTACTTCCACTCTCCTTACGGCAGTCCTGCCGGTGTTCGTCCGAGACACGGTGAATAGCCGGACCCGGTCGTCTTGCAGGGGCAGGCCGTCAAGAACGAGTGGATTGTGAGTGGTCAGCAGAATCTGACGCTGCTGCGGAGCATTGAGGTACCAGTCGCAGAGCTTGCCCATCAATGCACGAGCGAGCCGCGGATTGAGTCCGTGGTCCGCGTTGTCAACCGCGCAGAGAGCAGGGCTTAGATCGTGGCCGGCGAGCACTGCGAGAAACAAGACAACCAGAGCGCCTTCACTGGCGTCGTAACCCGAAAGCACGTTTCGCCCTGGCAGCATGTAGCGATCCGTAAAACGCACGACTCGCTGTGAAGCGGCAGCGGCGGGTGACAAGGGGATCATGGCTGCTGGTACCGGTAAAAATGAGGTGGCCCAGTCAATCAAGCCGATCGCATCACTACAAATCTGTTTGGCATGAGGATTCTTGTGTCTGGACAGAAACAACTCTCCAAGCGCGCCAGGCAGTTGCCCCCCAGAAAGCCCGACCGGCTTGCGAGGTTGTGGTTCGTTTGCAATTCCACGCAACACAGGAGTTGTCGGCGCGAATATCTGGTACCCCTGTAGTTCTCGCAGCAACTGAAGTGCAGGATCATTCTCGTTACACTCAACGGCCTTCAAGGCGGCGAGCCCCTGCTCGGGATTCGCCTTCTTGCGCAGGGCCGGTGAACTCCCAACCAACTTCTCGTTGCCCTTCTGCCAGAGCTCCGTCTTGAATCGCCATGCCGGTTTCGGGTCTGTGAGTGGATTGTGCAACGACACCTTATACTGCGCCTGACTGTTGCGAGCAGCGAAGGAAATGTGGGCCGGTTGCCTCTTCCTGCTGGGGAACGAGGTCTTGTACAACTTCGGGACCCCGGGGCGCACACCACGATATAGCAGCGCCTCGTCGTCTACCCTGCCGTTCGCGGCGGCCGACAGTACGCCGAGCGCTTCCAGTAAGTTGCTTTTTCCACTTCCGTTCGCTCCGATGAACACGTTGACGTTTCCCAATTCAACCGTCACGGATTCGAGGGACTTGAAAGATTCGACGGTTAGTGTGTCAATCATCTTTACGCCCAGAATGTGTTGAAAAGGGTGAGCAGCGCAGGGGTAACTCCTCCTGCATTGCTACGGGAGGCGGCGGACGTGCGATTATCCTCCAGAATGCGATTGCCTGTCAAGGGCATACAAGGACGCCCCTGCTTGTCCGATCCCGCTTCCACAGAACTTGACAGACGGTGGCGGTGACTCGACAATGGGTGGGCAGGGGCAAAGGGGCATTTCCTACACAACGGAGCGTGCGATGAAAATTCTGCCTGTTGCAATAGCCTTGTGTGCCGTGGTACTGACAACCGCCGCCTTCGCGGCCGAAAACCTCCAAACGGTGCTGCTTGAGGCCGAGGCCTTCGAGAAACCCGGTGGCTGGATGGTCGATCAGCAGTTCATCGACCAGATGGGTTCGCCGATCCTGCTGGCGCATGGGATGGGCCGGCCGGTCGAGGACGCCGTGACGACCGCCACGCTGCCGGCCGGCGTGTATCGCGTCATGGTGAGGACCCGGGATTGGGTCGCGCCGTGGAAGGGACCCGGCGCGCCGGGTCGGTTTCAATTGATCGTCGATGGTAAGCCATTGCAGACGACGTTCGGAACCCAAGGGGCCAAGTGGCATTGGCAAGACGGCGGGACGATCGAGGTCGCCGGCGGAAAGACGAACGTTGCGCTGCACGACCTGACCGGGTTCGACGGCCGGTGCGATGCGATCTTGTTTACTACAGACAAGAACTTCACGCCGCCGGACGACGGACCGGCACTGGCCGCGCTGCGGAAGAAGCTACTCGGGCTGAGCGACCAACCGAAGGACGCCGGCAAGTTCGATCTCGTGGTAATCGGTGGCGGGATGGCGGGCACCTGCGCGGCCGTCTCGGCGGCCCGGCTGGGGCTCGACGTGGCGCTGATCCAGAACCGCCCCGTGCTCGGCGGCAATAACAGCTCCGAGGTCCGCGTGCATCTCGGCGGCAAGATCCATCAGAAGCCTTTCCCGGCCATCGGCGGCGTGGTCAACGAACTCGATTCGGGAGGCCATGGCAACGCCCAGCCGGCCGAGCAGTACGACGACCAGAAGAAACTCGACGTCGCCCGGGCCGAGAAGACCCTGCATCTGTTCCTCAACACGCACGCCTGCAAGGTCGAGAAAGAGGGCGACCGAATCACGGCGGTCGTCGCCCGGAACATCCGCACGAGTAAAGAACTCCGCTTCACCGCGCCGCTATTTGCCGACTGCACGGGCGACGGCACGATCGGGCATCTGGCCGGGGCCGACTATCGCTACGGCCGCGAGAACCGCGACGAAACGGGCGAGGAAATGGCCGTCGAAAAGGCCGACCGGCAGACGATGGGTACCTCGGTGATGTGGTACTCGGTCGAGACCGACGAGCCGGCGACTTTCCCCGACTGCCCTTGGGCGATCCAGTTCAACGAGAAGAACTACCAGCAGGCGACCGCCGGCAACTGGAACTGGGAGACCGGCTTCCGCGTCGACCAGATCGACCAGTTCGAATTCGTTCGCGACCACGGTCTGCGGGCGGTCTACGGCAACTGGGCCTATCAGAAGAACCATGCGCCGGACAAGCAGCGATACGCCAACCGAAAGCTCGGCTGGGTGGCTTACGTCGGCGGTAAACGCGAATCGCGGCGGCTGCTGGGCGACGTGATCCTCAAGCAGCAGGACGTCGACGGGCAGCGAGCATTCCCCGACGCTTGCGTCACCTGCACCTGGTCGATCGACCTGCATTTGCCGATCCAGTCGGATCAGTTCCCCGGCGAGGAGTTCCGCAGCCGGGCCATTTTCCATAAGACCAAGCCCTACGCGATCCCGTACCGCTGCTTCTACAGCCGCAACGTGGACAACCTCTTCATGGCCGGGCGGAATATCAGTGTGACGCACGTGGCGCTGGGCACCGTGCGGGTGATGCGGACCTGCGGGATGATGGGCGAGGTCGTGGGCATGGCGGCCGAGGTCTGCAAGCGATACGACGCGAAGCCCCGCGACGTCTACACCAACTACCTCGACGACCTGAAGAAGCATCTGACCGAGGGCGTCGGCAAACTGCCCATGCCACAGCCGCCCGCCCCACCGAAACCGCCCGAGTGGCTCAAGACGGCCGGGCCGAACCTGGCGCGATCGGCCGCGGTGAGCGTCTCGGGCAACTACACGAAGGCGAATTATCCGGTGGCGCACATCAACGACGGACGCGTCAGCTACACCGACAACGCCTTGCGGTGGGTTAGCGACGAGACGTTGCCCGGGCGGGTCGACTTAACATGGCAACGGCCGCAAACGATCGGTGCCGTGCGAATCGTCACCGGCCAGGGCGGCGGCGGCAAGGGCCCGATCACGCCGATCACCGATTTCGTTCTGCAATATCACGACGGCACCGAGTTCAAAGAGATCCCCGGCACGCGAGTCACGGGCAACAACTCGGGCGATTGGCACGCGAAGTTCGAGCCGGTCACGACCGGCAAGGTGCGCCTGTCGGTCACTCGCACACCCGGGAATCTGACGCGGATTTGGGAGATCGAGTTGTATGGCGGGGCGGGTAGTGAGGAGTGATTGGCCGGTTCATCGGCCCCCCAATTGCCGCTTGCGGCTTAGCAATGTCGTGCAAGAAAGTGCGAAGCCGCAAGCGGCTTGACAGGTGGCGACGATTGTGGTCATTTTGTTCTTGTAGCCCCGAATCGCACCGAAATAGAAGGAGTCCCGCCATGGCCGACCAAACCGTGGCTTCGTTGTTCACGCAATCCATCGCACCGGAGCAGATATTCGTCAGCGACGCCGACCGGGAGATCCTGCGCCGGCTGGCCGAGAGCGTGGCCGCGTTGGCTGCCCGGCCGGAGGAAGACGAGCGACGCGACCTCTGGTTTCGCCATAACGCCCTGGAGGCGACCCGGCCGGTGGTCTTCTGCGACCCCGAGAACGGGTGGAGCGAAATTATCACCGACGACCAGTTGCAATGCGAGGGCGAACTGGCCCGGGGTTGGGAAATGACGCTGCGCAAGGAGATCTTCTGGGCCGAGTCGATGGGCGACGATCGGGTTGTCGAGGCTGTCTTCAACGTCTCGCACGTCTACCAGGAGAGCGACTGGGGCATGCACGAGACGGTGATCAAGGTGGCCAAGCACGGCTCCTACCGTTGGGACCCGCCGCTATCGAGCTTCGACGACCTGGACCACCTCCGCTTCCCCACGATCACCGTCGACTACGACTCGACCGACCGGCTGCTGGCGTTGGCCGAGGCGACGTTCGGCGGCCTGCTCGACGTGCGGCTGAAGACGATGTGGTGGTGGACGCTCGGGATGACCTGGACGCTGATCAATCTGCGCGGGCTGAACCAGATTATGCTCGACATGTACGACTATGCGGACGAACTCAACCGGCTGATGGAAATCCTCCGCGACGGGCACCTGGCCAAGCTCGACTTCCTCCAGGAGAACAACCTGCTGAGCCTCAACAACGACGCCACGTACGTCGGCTCGGGCGGGTTCGGCTTCACCCGGGAGTTGCCGCAGCCGGACTTCGACCCGTCGCACGTGCGCACGATGGATATGTGGGGCTTCTGCGAGAGCCAGGAGACCGTGCAGGTTTCGCCCGAGATGTTCGAGCAATTCGTTGCCCCGTATCAGGAGCCGGTGCTCGAGCGATTCGGGCTGAACTGCTACGGCTGTTGCGAGCCGTTGCACACCCGCTGGCACGTGGTGAAGCGGTTTCCACGTCTGCGGCGGATATCCGTTTCGCCCTGGGCCGACCTGGAGAAGATGGCAGAGTACCTGGGCACCGACTACATCTTCTCCTGGAAGCCCTCGCCGGCCGAGCTCGCCCTGCCGACGATCCACGAGGACCGCATCCGCCAGGGGATCCGCGAAGCCCTGCAAATCACCAAAGGCTGCCGCGTGGAAGTCATCATGAAGGACAACCACACCATCGGCAACAACCCCCAGAACGTCATCCGCTGGTGCCGGATCGCCCAGGAAGAAGCCGCGGCTATTTGAACGTAGCTTTCACTTTCGGGTCCAGCAGCACAACCAGTGCCCAGATTCCAACGGGCATACTGAGAAAAAAAGCCAGACCACACGGCATGAGCGCCACAACCGACGCGGTGACGGCAAGCCCGTAGTTTCTCGCTTGCCTCATCCCAACGGCGCCGGCAATGATCAACGGATAGACGAACAGCGTGCTGCAGCACATGAAACAGGGAGCGGTGTCCCGGCCGCGCTGATAGGCTTGGTACGTCTCTTGATCCATGCCTGCCGGACGTTCTTCCATTGCGTCGTCGTCCTGCGTCGTGACGGAAGCAATGCCCCCAAGCAACTGCACTCCCATTCCCAGGCACGCGATGACAATCAGGGCAGTGGCCGGGTGGACGACTCTCGATCTTGCGGTCGGTGGCGTTGTGCGGTCAAATTGCTGTCCACAGTCCGGGCAGACGATTACGTCGAGGCTCTCATCGACGATCTTCTTCTTGCATCCCGGACAGCGCAAGTAGCCAGCCATCAGAGTGCTCCTAACGCAGGAGAAGGTGAGCAGAAACCAAACGCCGTCAACTCTGCGGAACGACGTCGACGACTAACTACGCAGTGTACTCGGTCGCGGCGTACATTGGCAACC
Organism: Candidatus Nealsoniibacteriota bacterium; assembly: GCA_013202865.1. Classification (GTDB taxonomy): domain Bacteria; phylum Planctomycetota; class Planctomycetia; order Pirellulales; family Thermoguttaceae; genus JABMRB01. The sequence goes on from JABMRB010001356.1 coordinate 12,297, forward strand.
CCGCATCACGATTCACTCTTGAATCTCTACCCCCCGGGTTTCCAGCGAACAAACACTCTCCGGACGCCGGCCAAGACCAGTGGAATGCAGGCCCAGACGAGGCAGATGATCGCGATTCGCTTGTAGGGGATCGGGTTGCTGCGATCTGCCGGAACGATCGCGTTCCGCAGGAGTTGCACTTTTCTCGGCATGCGTTCACACTTAATCATAATGATCCGGGTTGCGAGAAGTTCTACCACTTCTTCCGCCTGCAATATCTCATCTTCCATTGTCGCAAGTCGTGCTCGTGAATCATCCGACGGGGATTCGGCCGACAAATCATCCTCTATCTTGCGCCGTTGCTCGCGTAACCGCTTGACCGCTTCCTTGCGCCGATCCAATTCCGCTTCCAGTTCAACGAGGACCGGTCGTGTCTTGTTGCGAAGATACTCCATCTGCCACTCCATATACACTTCGGCTACGACGTTGATGATCTTCTTGGCGTCGCGCGGGTCCGGTCCGGTAAAAGACACCCATGCAATACCCGATTCCGCCACTTGTTCCACGTCGATTCTATCCGCAAGCCAGCTTACAGGTCGCTCTTGCTCTTGCAACGCCGGGAGCCGTCGAACGACCCGCTCTAGGATTTCCGGGCTGCGGATAGGGTCGTGGAGTTCCTCTTCAATTACCTGCTGGTATCCATTATTGGGTGGAGTGGGAGCAAAAAGTTCCATTCGCACCCGCACCAATACCTGAGCACGATATTGAGCGGGCGACAGATAGTGAGCCGGTGAGAAACAGGCCGTCAGAATGCCCATGAGCACTGCGAAATAGGCTGTCACGCCCAAAACACACCGGATCGAGAACTGTGGACGAAACATCCGCTTGCCCTCCGCAGTTGCCTTAATGATCTCCCCTCAACCTCTCATTATACACTCCACCAGAATGCAGCAACACCGGCCGCTAAGATAGAACTGGAATCCTTGCCACGCAACATCCTGCGGTGTATCATGGTCGAAATCGCCGCCCATCGAAAGGAAAACCCCATGCGCCGACTCACCGCCACTGTGCTCTTGCTCTGCTGCTTCTGCTCGCCGTCACTTGCCACAGCAGACGCCCCCAACATCGTCGTCATCCTGGCCGACGACATGGGGTACGGCGACGTGCAGGCGCTGAACGAGAAGTCGACAATCCCCACGCCCAGCTTGAACCGGCTGGCGGCCGACGGGATGACGTTCAGCGATGCCCATTCGCCGTCGGCCGTCTGCACGCCCACTCGCTACGGACTGATCACCGGGCGGTACTGCTGGCGGAGCCGGCTGACTCGCGGCGTGCTCAACGGCTATTCGTCGCCGCTGATCGAGCCGGACCGGCCGACGATCGCGTCGCTGTTGAAGTCGCAAGGATACACGTGCGGCATCGTCGGCAAGTGGCACCTCGGGCTGGGGTTCGCCCGGGCGGCCGACGGCAAGGCGTGGGATTTCAGCAAGCCGGTCGGCGGCGGGCCGAACGTGCTGGGGTTCGATTTCTCGCACATTATCCCGGCCTCGCTCGATTTCCCGCCCTACGTTTACGTCCGTAACGGACAAGTTACCGAACTGCCGACGCTCGAACAGCCGGCACAAGGCTTCCCGGCCTATCTGCGCCGTGGCGAGCGGTCGCCCGATCTGGTCATGGAGAACTGCCTCGACGATCTGTTGAAGCAGGCGACCGGTTACGTCGAGCGTCAGGCGAAGCTGCCGGGGCCGTTTCTGCTCTACTTCCCGCTGCCGGCCCCGCACAAGCCGGTGCTGCCGCACCCGCGTTTCCGCGGCAAGACGAAGCTGGGACCTTACGGCGATTTCGTCGCCCAGGTCGATTGGACCGTCGGCGAGATGCTTCGCGCGATCGACGACGCCCGCATTGCGGACAATACGCTGGTGATCTACAGCAGCGACAACGGGTCGTTCATGCACCGTAGCGACGAGCCGGACGCGGCCGATCACGTAGACGACGAGACGGTCCAGGCGTATCGCCCGGACCGGCATCGAGCGAACCACGCCCTGCGCGGCACGAAGGCCGACATCTGGGAGGCCGGCCATCGGGTGCCGTTTTTCGCCCGCTGGCCGGGCAAGGTGCGCCCGGGCAGCCGGTGTGCCGAGACGATCTGCCTGACCGACCTGTTCGCTACGTTTGCCGAGATCACCGGGGCCAAAGTTCCACCGGGTGCTGGGCGTGACAGTTTCAGTATGCTGGCGTTGCTCGAAGGCGCGTCGAGCAAGACACCCCGCCCGCCGGTGATCCATCATTCGGCCGCCGGCATGTTCGCCATCCGCGACGGCCAGTGGAAGCTCGTATTGGGCAACGGTTCGGGCGGTCGCCAAAACCCCCGCGGCCGACCGTTCGCGCGACCGTACCACTTGTTCGATATGTCACAGGATCTTTCCGAGCAGCAGAATCTGATCGAGCAGCAAGCCGACGTGGCCGAGCGGTTGGAAAAGGCCTGTGAAGCGATTCGCGGTCAGAGCACGCGCGAGTGAGTGTAAACTGAGCCCTATGGGCCGACCAAATCGAGCATCGCGACAGGGCGTTGTTTATCACGTCTTGAACCGAGAAGGTTCCTGGCACCTTTTCTGGAGCACCTTTTCTGGAGGAAGAACATGCCGTATATGGACAATCTGGTCAACGTGCTGGTCGACTCGGGCGAGCAAGGCCGGGGACTCCTGCGGGTGACCTACTTCTTCCCCGCCGGGCGTGGTATGATGGCACGTTCGAGAATACCCGTGCCTGTGGCTTCCCATGCAACGCAAACTCCTTTTCGCCGCCGTCGTCCTGCTGGTTGTTGGCGGGAGCTTTCTCGGTAAATGGTGGGTCAACACGGGCAACGAGACACCCGGGCCGGGCCCGCGGCAGGCCAACCGGATCGTCTCCACGGCGCCGAGCATCACCGAGACACTCTTCGCACTGGGGCTGGGCGATCGGGTCGTCGGACGGACGCCCTTCTGCAAGGTGCCGCCCGAGGATGAGGGCCGGATCGTGGAGATCGGAGCACTGCTCGACCCCAACCTGGAGGTCGTAGTGGCGCTTAGGCCCGACGTTGTCGTGGTGTTGGCCGAGAACGAGCAGTCGAGATTCGTCTTGAAGGAACTCGGCATTCGCAGCCTGGTCGTTTCGCACAAGACGGTCGACGATATCCTCGAATCGTTTGCGATCATGGGCCGCGAGTTCGGTGCGCAGCAGAAGGCCGACGCGTTGGTGGCCGACGTCAAGGCCCGGATTGAACGCGTGCAGCGGAAAGTTGCCGGGCGGAAGCGGCCGCGGGTGATGTTCTCCGTCTACCGCAGCGTGGGCAGCGGGCGGCTGGAAGCGGTGACCATCGCCGGTAAGGACGACTTCTACGACCGGATGATCGCCATCGCGGGCGGGGAGAACGTCTGTCTCAGCGAGACCGTGTTGTTTCCACAAGTCTCCAGCGAGCGTATCCTCTGGATGAACCCGGAGGTGATCATCGACGTCTCGCGGCCGATCTCGCAGACGAACGTCGACCGGCCGACCGCACTCAAGGATTGGCAGCAGGTCGCCGACGTCGAGGCGGTCCGCAACGGGCGGGTACACCTGATCGACGACGACTTCGCTTTCGTCCCCGGACCGCGGTTTATCCTGCTGATCGAGAAACTTGCCCGGCTGCTGCATCCGGAACTCGATTGGAAAGAGGGAGATTGAGGTTGTAGGGTGGGTCGAGGTACGAGACCCACGCGTCCGGCAATCGCGTCAGCAGAACAC
>JABMRB010001357.1 GCA_013202865.1 Candidatus Nealsoniibacteriota bacterium
CTCAGCAGGTTTCTCAGCAGGTTTCTCAGCAGGTTTCTCAGCAGGTTCTTCAGCCGGTTCTTCCGCGGGCTTATCTTCGTGTGGTCGGAGGATGTCGCGGTCGCGGCGGTCTTCGACCATTCGTCGCAGTTCTGCATCGCTGAGCTTGAGTTCGTATCCCTCGTCGGGCATCACGCCCCACTCGTCGTCGTCTTTGGGGGCGCTGAGTCGATCGATGTTCTTGCCGCTGGGACGGCGATAGCTGGCGGTGGTCAGTTTCAGTGCGCTTCGGCCGTCTTCCAGTTCAATGACGTTTTGTACGCTGCCCTTGCCCCAGGTCCGCTGGCCCATGACGACCGCTCGCTTGTGGTCCTGCAGGCAGGCCGAGACGATCTCGCTGGCGCTGGCACTGTAGTGGTTCACGAGCACGACCATCGGGAAGCCTTCGTAGGTGCCGGGTTTTCGGGCGTCCCAGATCCGCTCGGGCGTGCGGCGGCCTTTGGTGCTGACGATGCGGCCTTTGGCGATGAACAGGTCGCTGACCTCAATGGCCGAGGCGAGCAGTCCGCCCGGGTTGAATCGCAAGTCGAGGATCAGGCCGCGCACCTTGGCCGACTTCAGTTCTTCCAACGTCTCGCGGATCTCCTTGGCCGTGCTGCGGCTGAAGGCCTGTACGCGTACGTAGCCGATGCGCTGCTCCGGCTTGAGCATGAAGTCCCAGGTATCGTCGTCCTTACGGCTGTCGCCCATCACGGTATCGACGTGGATGACCTCGCGTTTGACTTCCACTTCGATGCGTTCGTTGCTGACGGGATGAATCACCGTGAGCTTGACGGTGGTGCCTTCCTTGCCCTTGAGTCGGCGAACGGCTTCTTCGAGTGTGGTGCCTTCGGTCGTCTCGCCCTCGATTTCGATGATCCGGTCGCCGGCCAACAACCCGGCGCGATAGGCGGGCGTGCCGAACAGAGGGCTAAGCACCTTGAGTTGTCCGCCGGGTGTCACCGAGATTTGGATCCCGATTCCGCCGAACTCGCTCTCGACGTTGCTGCGGAAGTGGCCCAGGTCCTCGGGACTGATGTAGCTGGAGTAGGGGTCGAGCTTGCCCAACACGCCCTTGATGGCCGCTTCGATCAATTCCCGCCGGTCGACCTCCTTCACGTAGTTTCGCTCGACCTGGTCCACCGTATCGACCAGGACCTTGTACAACTCGTAATAGTCCTCTTGGGAGGCCTTTGCTTTTTCGGCTGGCGCATCGGCTGGCGCATCGGCCGCTATGCCGGTGGAAACGAAGCCGCCGAGGAGAATCACAACCAACCAAAGGATCTGGACACGTCGAGTCATTAGGTAAACCTTCCGGTGGGACGTCATCGCGAAGAACGCTCCCGGAACCAACGACCGCCTCAGCCAAGCCCAGACGGTCATCCGGGCGCAATATACAAGTATACGGGACTACATGGCGGTGGGCAAGTCGGCGGGAGGGCGGGCCGTTTGTTGGCGGAAAGCCCCGAGGAAATGCCGGATTCACCGGCCGCGATGCCCCGAACAAGGCGGCGAGAAGACCACCCTTACGGGTGGAATGAGGTTCAGGGCGTCTTCTACCGCGAAGCGGTTATCCAACATAGCCCGGGGTCGCGCAGCGCACCCCGGGGACGGGATGTCGCGCGCGACCGGCAAACCCCGAAGGGGTTTTACTCATCCGTGGTGCCGCCGGGGAGAACACGTATGCCGTAAAACCCCTTCGGGGTTTCTTGACGGAATCGATTCACTTTCCCGGGGTGCGCTGCGCGACCCCGGGCTTTGTTGTGGAAACCCCTTTGGGGTTTGCCGGCGAAGGCGTTGCTATCACTCCGCCGGCGGGCCGAACTCGCGGGAGGCTTCGACTAATGCCGTTAGATTCTCCGGCGGCACGCGCGGCGAGACCGAACAGGCGCTGCTGAGGATGTAACCGCTGCCGGGGCTGCCGACTTTCAGCCTCCATAGGGCGTCGCGGCGGACCTCTTCGCGCGACTTCGACAACAGCGTGTTGACCGGGTCGACGTTCCCCTTGAAGAAGACCCGATCGCCCACGCGGTGCTTGGCGTCCTGCAGATCGACGCTTCCCAGCGGCGGCGGGTCGAGCGTGTCGATGCCGTCGGTGCCGGTCGCGGCCAGCAGTTCCAAGCGATCGCCGATCTCGCCGCACGTATGCGTGTAGACGGGCACATCTTGGCGGTGGATCTCTCGCACGACTTCGAGCTCGTAGGGCAGGACGAACTGCTCGTATTGCTGCGGTGAGATGAACCCGCCGCCGGCAAAGGCCGACGAGATCAACACGGCGTCGACCCCACGCCGGGCCTGCCGCACCCCCAGGTCGGCCGCCCCGCGGGCATAAGCCGCCAGGATCGCCAAGCATTTCTTTGGCTCGTCCAACAGGTGCATCAGGGCCTGCTCGTAGCCGAACAGTTCCATCAATTGCGTGAACGGCGAGAAGATCTCGCTGTGTACCGAGACCGACTCGCCCACCTCGCCGACGACCAGGTCGATCGTGCGGAAGAAGTAGTCGGGCCAATAGTCGTCCGGGTCGCCGCGGCAGGGTTCCAGGCCAAAGTAGAAGGGATACTTCATTCCGCCGAGGCAGTGCGGATCGTCGTAGTAGAGTGTGTCGGGATCGACCCGGTCGATCGCGGGCACTTGTCGGGGGGTATGGGCGGCGTGCTGCACGTTGTCGTCGGCCGGGCATCGTGCCACGTCGCCATTATGGAAATGAACCGTCTGGCTGCCGTCGGCGGCGGTGCGGATTTCGCGGACGTGCCGCATCCAGTCGGGGTCGCGGCCGGGGAGGTTGATCAAAATGCCGTCGAAGCCGTATCGCCGTTGCAGCGTAACGGCCGCCCGGGTGAACCCTTCGCTGGTAAACCACAGGTCGACCGGCGTCAGGTCGGTATGGAGCAGGTAGTGTCCCACGGCCAACTGACACATCACGGGCACCCGGTCGACCGGGCGGTGTTGCATGGCGGCGAGCAGGCGTTGTTTACCGGTCATGGGTTGACAATTCATATTTGTAGCCGGATTCGCATGAATGTAGCTGGATTCGCAAGAATTCAGTCGTCGCCGCATTCAACTGAATTCTTGCGAATCCAGCTACTAAGATCACCGACTCAATTATGTACTCGGATGGGATCGTATTCAAGGGAGGCTTGACTTATTTGGCGATTTGGCTAAAATGCCAAATGACCAATGCCGATAAGGAACTCTAATGGACGAAAAAACGCAAGCTAAGTTCGACGCCCGGGCTCGGATATTCAAGGCGATGGGCCATCCCACGCGACTGTTCATCGTGGATCAATTGGCGCGGGACGGGCAACGGTGCGTCTGCGAGTTGACCGAGATGATCGGGGCCGACATGTCGACCGTCTCGAAACACCTGGCCGTACTCCGCGAGGCCGGCATCGTGCGCGACGAGAAGAAGGGTTCGCAGGTTTACTACGCGCTGCGGCTACCCTGCGTGGTGAATTTCTTCGATTGCGTTGAATCGGTGATCAAGTGCAACGCGAAGGCACAGCAGGAGTTGATTGACTGACGACCAAACCGAATCGAGGGCACGCAAGGAGAATCAGACCGTGAGAATGCTGGCTGAGTTCTTTCCGGAGTTTACAGACCGGTTGGACGAGATCGACGCTCTCTACCAACAGGAGCGGACGATCGACGAGAAGACGTACCAGTTTATTTGTTTGGCTCTTCCGGAGAATCTGTGGGTGAATTGAGGGCAGTTTGAGGGATTGGAGTTCAGGTTTTCTGAGGAGAGGGAGGACAAAAAGAATGAGAATGGATGTGGAGAAGAATAGGCC
>JABMRB010001358.1 GCA_013202865.1 Candidatus Nealsoniibacteriota bacterium
CCCGCTGAGCCGCCGCGAGAGTTCTCCCGCTCCGCGGTCCCGGCGGGACGGGGCCTTGACAGGTTGCTGATTGCCGAATTGACGACTAATCCGGAACCCCCGATTTAGCCGGGATCCGCCTGAAGGGCCTGTTGATTTAGTCGAGAAGTTCAGGTTGACCAATTTAGAACGCATAGGCATGCTGCATTTATGCCGCCAGCCTCATGTAGGATCGCGGAAGAATCTGGTGCCATTTCCGGGAAAACACGAGGAATCGGTCCAAGCCATCCCATGGGGTCCATATAGCGTTGCGGTGGCCCGGTCTCGTTGCCGTATCGCCGTTTTCCGTTGCCTGGCCCTGAGCCATTTGGACGATCAGCAGCTTCAGATTGTAGGCAGCACCCACCCACAACCACTCAATGCGCACTTTATCGAGTCCACGTAGCAGAAATTGTCTGACTCCCATCGCTTGCTTGATGTGGGCGAAGACACCTTCTGCAACAGGGGCGCGCCGTTTGTAAACCTGCTGTCCTTCGTCGGTGTTCATGCGTTCAAACAGCTTTTCCCGGTAGGGTTCGTACTGGTCACGATTTATTCCCCGACGTTTTGCCTTGCGTGACAGACAACGCCCCGCCAATGGGCAGCGTGTGCAGTTCTCGCATTGGTATTCCCGACCCAGGACGATCTTGCCCTGTCCACGATTCGCTCGTGTCCGGCGTTTAAACGGCAGGCATCGCCCCATGGGGCAATGGTAACAGTCCTTCTCGTGATCGTAGATAAACGCTTCCTTGGTCAAAGTCTTTTTCTTCTTGCCCTGCATGGGAAGATCGTCCCACTGTGTAGCCAATACTGGCACCGACGGATCCGGGCGAATGGCTGGGTTCTCTTGTTTCGGAATGCCCGGTGGGGCATAGGCGTCAATGCCTTGTTCAGCAAGATCCTCAAGGTTTGAGCCGGCTGCAAAACCACTATCGAAGAGAAATCGTTCGGGTTTCTTTCCAGTCAGTTTGTGGACTGCTTTGACTGCCTCGCCAACCACACCTGCTTCGTCGCTACCTTCGGGCACATCCGCTACAAGAATTGCACCACTGGCGGTATCGACCGTTGCGGTCGGAGTATAGTTCGGAGCGTACCCGCCCTCTTTGTTCGTGAGCACATGGGAGTGAGGGTCAGTGACAGGAATTCGCACGGAGCTTGCACGACGTTTGTCAGCCTTGCGGGCCTTCTCCTCATCGCGCTGGCGCGCTTGCTCCAGGGCACAAGAGAGCTTCTCGTCCTTTGCCTCCAGCTTGACGATTTCTTTCTCGACCTCCTTGGTAGAAGGACAGTCTGGAGATTCTAACAGATCCAGTTGCTCCATTTTTTCGAGAGCTTCCGACAACTCTCCAGCAATCTGCTCAGCACGTCGCTCGATACCCTTGGCGGTCAAAGAACCAGTGCGTGAACTGTTTGCGCGTATACGTGTGCCATCCACGGCTAGTTCAATGGCTACATTGCCTTTTAACGCTTTGATCGCCAGTTGTTTGAATAAGTCCTTAAGCTCATCCCCAAACAGCGTGCGGAACTGCGCAAATGTGCTGTGATCGACTGTCATGGCGTGCAGCAACCACATGAAATCGATCCGCACTTTAGTGGCCTCTTCGAGCTCACGAGTTGATCGGACCCGTTTGGTTAATCCATAGAGAATAGCACCAGCTATAAGACGAGGATGAAAAGGGGGGCGACCACGGGGACCAGCATATTTCAACTCCCAACTACTCCAGTCAAGCTCTTCGAGAAGTTCATCAAGTAGACGAACCGGATGACTCGCAGGAATCATATCGCCAAGGCTAGGTGCAAAGAGCGTATATTGATCGCGATGCTGCTTCGGTGATGCCCAGATTCCAGCTCTCACGTTGTGTCGTCTCCTACCAACAACTAAATTATATAATAGGAGAATATATAGTAGCTTGGATTAATAAGCTATAGGGGCAAAAAGAATAAACCGACAGGCCCGATAGGCGAAGTCGGCAGCAGTTGTTCGGCGCCATACACGGTCCATGATTCCGGCGCCGGGGACTACGTCGACGATGGACCAGAACGGGTTCTGACGAAACCGTTGTATCACGGCGG
>JABMRB010001359.1 GCA_013202865.1 Candidatus Nealsoniibacteriota bacterium
CCCCGGGTGTGTTCACCCGGGGCTAAATAGTCGTTGAGTTCCTATTTAGCCCGCCGTGAATACACGGCGGGGACGGCGCGGGGGCAAGCCCCGCGGCTCGCGGATTGTTGTCTCACCGCAACGTACTCCTGACCCATTTTCTGCCGAATCGCAAGTAGTCCACGACGGCCCGAATCGGACACAAGTAGTTGCACCATGGCCTCCGGATGAACAGCGAAGCCACCAGAACGATTGCCAACAGGCCGAACAGGAAGTAGGAGCCGACGACGTCGAACAGCGCACCATACACCTCGTAGTTCGCCAGGGCCGGATTGCGATAGACCAGTGCCAAGAGGATCGCCGCCCAGGCGAGAATCCGCGGTGCCCAGCGAAGATAGGCACGATATCGCGGCGAGATCCGTGGCTTGGCCCCACCGGCGACCGCCAGGCATCGCTGTGCGGCACCGAAGGGACAGATTCCATTGCAGTATGGATTTCTGCCCGTTGCCGCCGGAACGATCAGTACACCGCCGATGAGCAGGTACCAGTAGACGTGGGACTGCCACCCGGGCCAGTATCCCATCAGCAGCGAGTTCACGTTGGTCAGCGTCAGCGGCGCGTTGTAGAGGAATCCCAGGACCACCAGCCCCGTCACCAGAGATACCCATCTCAGCAGCCTCTTCCGCTTGAGCCTGCCCGTATAGCCGGCAAACGCGAGCCCGTAGAGAGACAGCAGGGTGATTTCCGGCAGCCCGAACTTGATCGGTGTGCTCGCCAGCGGCGGCAGCGGCAGATTCAGCCGGTCACCGGCCACGTTGCGAGCGGCTCGGCAGACGGACTGCGCCACCGCGTCGGCGGTCATGGTGGCCCCGGTGACGGCGTCGACGTCCCGGTCGAGTTGGAAAGGATCGGAGTATCTCTTGCCTTGCAGATCTTCTAGAAGACCGCTGCCGAGCACCCTTTGGAAGTAGGCGGCCGTCTCCCGGTGATCCACGATCGCAATCCGCTCGACGTTGCCGGTCAAGTCGACGCCGACGGCAACCCGCATCGGACCGCCATAGCCGCCGGCCTCGCCGATAGCGACGTAGCCGACCGTCCGCCGTTCGGCCCCTTCGATGCCGGTGTAGATGCCCGTATCGCACCGTTCGAACGTGTCTGCTTGCGGGAGTACCTGCTTCAAGAAGGGCGAAATATCCGTCTCGTGGCGATACAATCCCACGAACCAGGCAACCACCACGGTGGCCAGCGCAACCACGGCCAAGGTTCGCTGGCGAGTGCGCATATTGCGGATCAAGACTTATCGTCCGAACGGGAGCAGTGTTTCTCGCTGTCGGCGGCACTGAGTCCCTCGCTGCCGGCGGCACTGAGTCCCTCGCTGCCAGCGGCACTGAGTCCCTCGCTGCCGGCGGCACTAATTAGCAACAGCCGCCAGACCACGACCCCCGCGACGATCACGATCGTGCCGAAGATCAGCCCGCCCATGCCGGCCGCACGCCGTTCGTTCTCGCCGAGCGACGTACCAATGAACGCGATCGTCAGCCCGAGTCCCAGCAGCCAACAGACTGCCAGGGCCCATTTCCACCACGGCATCGGCGTACCACGGTCTTCCATCCAGAGCTTTAGGGCGATCACGGTCAGGGTAGCCAAGACCCCCTCAATGAACCAGAACAGTCCGCTGGTGAAGAAGGAGTGCATCATCTATCCTGCGTCCTTATCCGTGTCCTTCGCTGCCGACGGCACAGTGTCTTTTGCTGCCGGCGGCACTATAAAATCTTCGCTACGAAGCCACCATGGCGGCTCTCGGTAGGTGGCGTTTTCTCCACCCAGCGACGGGATGAAGTACTTCTCGGGGTCCGGCCCGGGATAGAGCCGTTCTTGCAGGCCGGCCAGGGCCTTGTGCGAGAGCCCCGTCGGATCGTTGGCCGTCACGTCGAGCGCCGTCGTGTGCAGCCAATTCGATTTCCTGCTATACGGGCAGACGGCCACACAGAGGCGGCAGCCCATGTTCCCCAGGCAAGAGTCCCAGAAGTTGTGGCACTTCTCGGAACAGACCGGATATCTGAGGTAGCCGCGGACTTCCTCTTTCTCTCCGGTAGTGATCGCACCGGCGGGGCAGTTCTTCGCACAGATTTTGCACGACCGGCAGAAATCTTGCACGCCGAAGTCGATCGGTTTGTCCGGCTGAAGCGGCAGATTGGTGGTCACGACCGCCGGACGGAAGTTGCATCCCAGCTCGGGTGTGATCGCGATCGAGTGCCGACCCTGTTCCGCCAAACCGGCGTCGACCATGATCGGAGGCACCATCAGATCGTAGCTGGCACCCGGCGTGTGAGGCCGTGCGGCGTAGCCCAGCGCCTTGATGAACGCCGCCAGCCGGTAGGCCACGATGCGGCTCTTCGAGTAGGCGTCGTTGGAAGTGCCGAACGTCGGGTTGGCCGCCACGGCGTCCCAAGACATGGGCGTACCCACCACGACGGCGAACTGCCAGTGCTTGGGAACCTCCACCGGCTCGTCGGCGGCGAAACCTCTCCCCCGCATCGGATAGCGGTAGACCCAATCCGGATTCAGCCTGGCGATGCCGACCAATACGGACCCGAATTGGTGGGCCATCTGCTTGATCAGTTTCGACGTGCGACGAGGGCCCTTCATCTTCAGCGGTTCGGCCTGTCCGCCAGGGAAGTCCGACTTCTCGGGCGGTCCGTCTATACCGGGCGGCGACACGGCACCCATCGCCCGGGACCACGCTTCGGCAAGGATGTAGTCGTCGCGGTATTTCGGGGCGTCGATTCTTCGCTTGGGTAGGATGTGGTCCTGGCGGTAGCGATCCAATTCCAAGGCCTCGGGGTGCTCGCGGTAGAACGCTTGCAGGTGCTCGCTCAGCCCGTCGATTCCCGTTTCGTCGTGCCACTGTTGCGAGAAGGCCCCCCGCCGCATAAAGACGACCTCGGTCCGAGCGTCCGGTCGGCTCGTGGGCCCCACCTTTTCATAATGGGGCCGGTCGACCTCATATCGCGCCCGGTTGAAGGTCTGGCACGCACCTTCCTGGACCTCGCACCCGGTATACGATTCCGGGTCCTTGCCGGCCTCGTACCCGAAAAGTCCCAAGCCGGCGCTTCCCACCACGGCGCCGGCCGCCCCGGAGACCTTGAGTACCTGACGGCGACTTAGCTTTTTCTTTCCCATGGGCGGTCTGTTTTCGGGCGCATGTCGCGTGTAAAGGCTTGATTTCTATCCTCTCCGTGCTGCACTTGTCAAGGGAGGGATGTATTTAGCCCGCCGTGAATACACGGCGGGGGATGTTGTCGCTTGACCCCGGGTGTGTTCACCCGGGGCTAAATGAATGTCGCCCGGGGCTAAATGAACGTTGCCAGTAACTTGTCCACGGCGTCCGTGGCGGCGTCTTTCTCTGCCGGACGCTGTTGTGCGGCCGCCTGGCTGAGTTCCGAGAGCCATGCCAACTCGGCCAACGGGGATTCTTGGGCCTGCTCCGCGGAGCCGGAAACGTCAATCAGCTTCAAGACGTCAAGGAAACTGGTCTGGTTGTTCCGCGCCAGGAGTACGTCGGTGGCGTTGACCTCGCTGTCGCGGTCGAAGTCGTAGGGAAACTCGACGGTGGCCGGCGCCGTGAAGTCGCGGGGATTGTTCCGCGCCAGCAGGAGATCGGCGGTGGTCACGCGTGCGTCGGCGGGCGAGTTGCCCGTCTCGGCAACGGCGTTGCCGAAGTAGAAGACGTCAGCAGTGGGGAGTGGGCAGTCGGTAGTGGGTAGAACGGTCACTTCGAGCCACTCGTTCCGGATCTGGCCGTCGGACCAGATCAGCGTGATCCGGTCGAAGCCATCGACGGCGCGAACCGTCACGAAATCGGGCACCGGACCGAGATCCCATGTGGCCGGCGTGTCGTCGTTGCCGACTCGGAACTCGAAGTCGTCGACGACCGGCGTCGCACCTTCGGGCAAATTGGCGACGTCGATCATGATGCCATTGATGCCGCGGCTGTAGCTGGTGTAGTTGGCCGCCGTAGCGACCTGCCCCGCTTGCAAGGCCGTCTTGTCCGACGCAATGGCGTTGTCGTCGCCGACGTTGGCGGCCGTGTCGTCGCCGTCAAAGAACGACTCGTTGTAGAAGACGTGGCGGCCGACGACCTGTGCCGGCTGCGATCCCAGCGAAACGTGGCCCGGACTGGGGGCCGCGGCCGACCAACTCGTCGCCTCGTTGCCCCAAGCGTCGATTGCCAGGCGGTGAAGCGAATCCCCGTTGCCGGCGGCCTGCCCGGGCCAGTCGCCGTCGGCAGCGTAGATTACCTCGTCTTCGAGCATCGGCGGATAGTAGCCCGGCTCTCCTAACGGCGGTTCGTCGGGCCGCAGCAGTTGAACCTTCTCACCAGTGCCGCCGGCAGCGAGGGATGCTGTATCGCTGAGTTGCCCGGAATAGGGGCCGTACACGTCGACCGACGGCAACATGCCATACGCGGTCTGGAAATTGCCCAGCTTACCCGGCTCGGCGATCGGATCGAAGGACACGATCACCGCCACGGCGCCGGCATCGAGCGTCGTGCCGGTCTCGAATTGATACTCGATTCCCCGGTCGATGTGCCAATGGGCCAGATCGACGGCCATCGGACCCGGGTTGTAGATCTCGACGAACTCCAGGTCGTCGGCGCCTGCCATCGTACCGGGGTTGTAATGCACCTCGCTCAGCAGCACCGGTCCGACGCGCGGGCCCGTGTTGGCGGCGCCCAGCGTGAGTTCCGCCATCGGATACAACTCTCCGGTGCCGTTGGGCCAGCGCCCCCACGACTCGGCATTGCCCTGCACGGCGAGATCGACGTGGTCGGCGAAGTGCGTCAGGTCGCCCGCAGCGGTCGCCTTCATCAGCCACACGTCGTCGCCATGGGCCGCGTCGAGCGCGAAGTCGTCGGGCCCGGGTGCGAGCGGCGTGGGGTTGAAATGGCTCTCGTCGAAGACCATGTATCCGCCGGCAAGGATTATCGTCGGGTCGCCGTCGGCGGGCGGGATGCGGTACTTCTCGTATCGGTTACCCGAGTCGCTCAGATACCAGCCGGTCAGGTCGACGTCGGCACCGGTCGTGTTGTGCAGTTCGATCGAGTCGACTTCCGGCCAGTCGGTATGGCTGAGGACTTCGTTGATGACAACGCCCAGCTCGGCCACCGGCGGCGTGCCGGGCGTGCCGCCGTAGACAACGCTACGTTGCCAGTTGTTGCCGTCTTGCATGGTGGCGGTTCGGGCGATGTTGTCGCCGGGCAGGGCGGCCGGGTCGATCGGTTCCAGCGTAGCGCCCTTGCCGTCCGGTCGGCCGGGCCAGTTGTCGCCGTCGTTGTAGGCGAAATCGAAGACGGTGCGGCCGTAGCCGTCGACCATCAAGAGCCGCTCGCCGCCGTCGTCCAGCGTCCGCTCATAGATGCCGTCGACGTCGCCGACGGAGATCCCGTCGTAACGCATGGCCAGCGCCGTCGGATTCGCCGCTAGCAGCAGATACTCACCCGGCGCCAGCGTGTCGCCGTAAGGAAATTGGTATCGAATCCCTTCGATAAACGCCATGGCCGAGAGATCGAGTTCTTCGGCGCTGATGTTCTGCAACTCGATGAACTCGAAGTCGTCGGGGTGCAGCGAGCCCTCAACCGCCAGCTCGGCCACGGTCGGATTATATGGATGGTAGTTGATCTCGGTGATCCGCAGCCCGGGAGCCACCTCGCCGGTCGCCGCACTGGCCTCGAACTGCTCGTGGTCCGACCAGTGGCTCCAGCGGCCGACTGAGTCCTTCATCCGCACGCGGACGCGATACGTTTCGCCTTCCTCCAGGCCGTAGCCGGGGACGGTGATTGTGTTGTCGAAGGTGGTGATCTCGCCGCTCTGCCAGTCGGCGGTGATTTCGTATTTCCGCGGCGTGGTGCGGTCGTAGGGATCGTAGCCCGCGGCGTTCGGGTCGGTCACCGCGGCGATTCGCCACTCCATCGCAGCGAACGACCCGCTGCCGCCACCGAATGCGGAACTGCGGAAGACCAGCCCGTCGACGGGGTGACCGCCCTCGCCGATGTACGTTACCGAAGGTGTGTTGGGTTGCTGCCCTTCGTCGTAGGAGACCTTCGGGTCGTTGTAGGATTGTCGCGACTGGACGTAGTTTTTCTCCCGCTGGATCATGCCGGCGAAGTCGCCCGGCGGGTTAACCGCGTTTCCGTAGTACCGCCCGTGGGCGGCCTTGCTCGAGTTGACATAGCTGGAAACGAGGATCGGGTTGTAGTCCCACATGGCAGCGTCGGCGGCGGCGAAGGAGAGTTCACCGGGCTGGTAGATGAACGATGCGTTCTCGTCCAGCAGCATGCCGGTCTGTTCGGAATTGAACAGCAGGTCGCGGAGTTCGCGGACGCGGTTGTTGTAGTCGCGGACAAACTGGGGATATTGATTGACGTCGAGGACGTAGCCGTTCAGCGGTCCTGTGCCGCCGCCGCCGCCGTAGGTCGTCGTCCAGCAGAGGTCGAGGTCCCAGTTATGTACCGACCACTTGTCGGTCACGGGGTTGTGGTAGTAGAAGTAGTTCTTCCCGGAGTGCATGTCGTAGTCGTGGATCGCCATGGAGATCATCCGGAAGCTGTAGTAATCCTCCAGGTCGAGGTTATTCTCCCACCAGGCGGCCGAATCCTGGCTGTTCTTGTAGATATTCATGAAATCGTTCAGGTCCGACTTGTTCGTCGGCTGCGTGGGGCCCTGGTTGTTGAGCGTTCCGGTGCCGCCCTCCATTTTGTAGAAGTTTCCGTCGGGCAACCCGTGCTCGTCAAGCAGCCGCCCGTCCGGCTGCTCGATTGCCAGGTAGAGTCCCTGGAAATCGGAACTGAACTGGTCGGGCCCACCTTCGTCGTCGTCGTCGACCAGTCGGAAGTGGAGGTAGTTGCTGTTTGAAGCGGCGTTGCCGGCCAGGTTGTGCAGCTTGAACCCGGCCCACTCGAACAGCCCCTGCTCGCCCCGCTGGCCGAAGTTGCCCTGCTGGATCAACGCCGAGAAGTTGAGCTTGTCCCACTTGAAATCGTAGGGATTGCCGTAATCGTCGCGTGCCTGGAAGTAATGACCCCGGTTGAAGTCGAACTTCCACATATTCTTACCCATCGAGTACCGCCACACGCCACCCCGGGCTCGGTAGCGGACGTGGTCGTAAACGACGCCGTCGTAGACCAGCGTGCCCTCCCACTTGTAGTCGCTGCCGCCGTAGTAGTCCTGCGAGTCGACGGGGATTTCCTCATCCGCTTCGCCCGAGCGATAGGGAACCGACATCGCAGTGAGCCGGTCCACGCGGTCGGTGATCAATGTGTAGACCGGCAGGCTGGTCAACAACTCGCTGTCGTACTCGACGGCCGAAATGGCGCCGGGCCGGTCCGAGCCGGTCCAACTCGGCACGCCGTCGTAGACGTAGTAGGCAAAGTTGGGCTGCGGATCGTCGGCATAGGGCGCCGTGGCCGATGCGCCGAGCGTGTCCTCGGCCGTCACGCGGTAGCGGATCAGCCGGCGATTCTGCTGAACCGTGCCAAGCAGCGTGGCCGAGTAAACACCGTCGCCGCCGACCGCGTCGCCGCCCGTGCCGTCGTCGGCCATGGCGACCGTGGTCCAATAAGCCGGGTTCTCGTAGCGGGAGTCGCTCTTGTTGATGTAATCACCCGGCTCGACGGTCTGGTAGGCGAGCGTCACTTGGGCGACGCCGTCCGAGTCGGCCACGGCCATCGTAACCACCACGTCTTGTCCGGAGACGGGCTGCACGGGCGCGTGGCCGACAGCGTCCATATACGGCGGCGCGTTGGTAGCCAGCACCGAGTTCGCCATGCCCGGAGTCACGCCCGCCGAGCCGCCCGAAGAGGTCCGCAGGACGACGTCGAAGAACGCGTCGGAACTATTGTCCTTACTGGCGTTGAGCAACTGCACGGCGATCACGTTGGCGTCGGCACCGGCCGCCAGATTGTAGCTACTCGCGCTGGGGATCAGCGTGGGCACGAACTCGATGTTGTCGATGGCGTTGCGGGAGGTGTCGTCGTAGGCCAGCTCCGGGCCGTCTACGTTCAGCCCCGGCACGTTCACGCCATTGATCCAGATGTTGATGCCGTCGTCGTACTGGGCGAGCAGTTCCAGGGCGCCGACCGCGGCCGGATCCGCGACGGTGAACTTCTTACGCAGGTAGACCGTCGTGTAATTGCCCTTCATGTCGGACAGCGTCGTCTCGATGAATCCCTGCTCGGTAGTATTGCTGCTGTAGCCGATCGCCAGCGGACCGCTTTGCCAACTCGCATCGTTGAAACCGAACTCCCGCCACGCAGAAGTCGGTGAGGAAGGTTCCGAAAAGCCCTTGAAGTAACTCCAAACCTCTCCCTCGTTGATGAGCGTCTCCTGCGTGGCCGCCGACCCGCTCGACGCCCGCCAACTTCCCGGTTCGTTGTTGTCCAGCGCGGGGTTGATCAACTCCATCGAGTAGCCGGGCGCATCGCCGGTGGTCGGCCAAGGGAAACCGAGCCCGTACTCAACCTCGTCCCGCTTCAAACCGAGCGCGTCGCGCAGCACGATCCGCTCGCCGTCGTTGGCGAGTTGCCCCGTGAAAGAACCGATCGCGTCGATGGAAAACGCGGCTTCGGC
The DNA here is from genome assembly GCA_013202865.1 of Candidatus Nealsoniibacteriota bacterium. GTDB lineage: Bacteria > Planctomycetota > Planctomycetia > Pirellulales > Thermoguttaceae > JABMRB01. The sequence goes on from JABMRB010001359.1 coordinate 8,607, forward strand.
AGCGGCCTCGTTCTCGGCAATCACCACGTAACCGCCGGCCGCCAGCGTCGTGTCGGCGGGAAACGTGTATTCGATCCCGTCGGTGAAATACCAACCGGACAAATCCATCTCGGTGTCGCCGGCGTTGAACAGTTCGACGAATTCGAGCGGCGAGGTCTTCACGTCAGGCCGGACGTGCAGTTCATTGATGACAATCTGGCTGCTCAACGGCAGGCTGTTCGGACCGTCGGGCGTGGGTGAACTTAGCAGCATCAACGATCCCGTGCCGTTGGGCCAGAGTCCGAACGGTTTGCCCGCCTGGGCCGAACCGAAATCGGCGTGATCGGCCAGTCGCACCAGATTGTCCGAGGCGTCGGTCTCGAACAGCCACACGTCGTCGCCGTCGGCGTCCAGGCCGAAATCGTTCGGGCCCGGGGTCGCCGGCGTCGGGTTGAAGTCGGATGCGTCGAACACCAGATAGCCGTCCGGCTGGATCGTTGTCTCGGCGGGAACGTCCCGCGGAATCTGAAACTTCCGATACTCGGAACTCGAATCGCTTAGGTACCAACCGCCCACGTCGATCGGCTCGCCGGTCGGATTGTAGAGCTCGATCGTGTCGACGTCCGGCAACAGGGGAAAGCTGAGCACCTCGTTGACAACAATCCCCGGGGGCAATTCCGGCCCGGCACCCGGTGTGCCTCCATAGGCGATGCTTGATCGCCAGTGGTTGCCGTCGTTGAGGTAGTCGGCCCGCTGCGGCTCGACCGCCGGGACCGCAGCCGGGTCGATCAGTTCCAGCGACGCCCCCTTGCCCTCGGCCCGGCCGGGCCAATCGCCACTGTTGTCGTACACCATCGTGAAGATCGACGCTGCCGAGGCGTCGAGCAACTCGATCGGCTCCCCGCCGTTGTTGAGCCCTCCGGTGTAGAAGCCGGCCACGTTGACACCCGAGCCGTAACGGACCTCGAACGCCGTCGTATCGCGGACCACAACCACCCGCTCGCCCGGGCCCAACTCGGTCACGTTGCCGGCGGAAAACGCGAACACAACCCCGAGCCCGAATTCGACCCCGGTCAGATCGACGATGCTCGCGCTCGTGTTCTGCAGTTCGATGAACTCGAAGTCGCGGCCGAGGAAATCCTCGTCGACGGCCAGTTCGGCCGGCGTAGGATCGTGTGGCTCGTAGTTCAACTCGGTGATGATGAGGTTGTCGACCGTCGCCGGCACGCCATCGAGCACCAGCCGCCGTTCCAGCGACTCGAAGCGACACCGTCGCCCATGTCTCTCACCGCGGCCAAGTTGCGAGGCACGTCTTCCGCCGACAGAGCGATGGCCTTGACAACGACGAGAATTCCAACGTCCGTATCGCATAAATCATCTCCGAATGTCCGTCCATATTGCGTCTCAATGGCCACCACGGTCCACGCTCCATTATCGCAAAGACCCGGCAGCAATGCAAGCTATTTGGCGGCGGTTCCCACCGAGCAACGCCGTGAACGATCTTGGTAGCCGGAGCACGCAAGAATTCGGACGTTTGCAGTCGATCCCTGAAGTCTTGCGACTTCAGCTACAGTGGTTTGACAGCCGTCGCGGCAGGGGGGTATGATAGGCTGCCCCTGCACTAATCTGCGTTTGCTCGGTGCCGGACACACAAAAGAACCCCAACAGGAATAGCCCAATGATGAGACTCTTGACCGCTGCCGCTACGCTCGTGTCGATTTCTTCGTGTGTCGCTGTGGCATGGGGAGAAACCGGTGCCGAGATCCCGTTCGAGGCGGCCCTAAAAGATGCCAGCGTTTCGCTGTCATCCATGGCCTCCGGACAAAGAGAAAGCCTGATTCTGGGCAATGGGGACCTCTACGGCATCGTATGGGAAAGAGAAGGGGGGCTCACCATGCGGGTTACCAAGAACGACATTTGGGACGCCCGGGTCGACACCTCGGGTGATCCGCCGTTGCCGAAAGTGGATGTTCGCAACAATACGGTCTCGGGCGCGACGAGTGCGCCACCCAGCTATCGACATCCCTATCCGCAGCCCCGTTGTGCGGCCGCGCTGCGACTTGGCTCCATAGCGCCGAACCGCGGTGTGAAGTGGACCTGTATCCGCAACGCGGCAGAGAATCAGTTCGAGTCGGCAGCCGATCAGGCCAGCGCCACGATGCAAGTTGCCGGGGCCGCGGGGGCCTCGACCGGGTATCGGGCTACGTTGGCCAAGGCCGTCGGGGCATCGGCATTGCACTTGAAGATCACCGGCTCGGCCAATGCCTTGTACTATGTCAACATCTACGACAAGAACGGCCAGAACATCCTCGCCACCGGGTGGAAGCAATCGCCGACCACGGCGAAAGAGGTTGAATTGGAATTCACGTCGCAGCCGATCGGGCAGGTGGAAGTGTATACCCAGACCGCCGACGGGCAAACGGCCGAGAACCGGATCGATGGGCTCTGGCTTGCCGACGATGACAACAAGACAGAAATTCACTTTCCGACCGGCGCGTCGGTACACGCCGTTCTCGACCTGCAACGCGCCGTGGCCACCGTCGAGCAATCCGAGCAAGCAGCGACGAAGATCCGCGTCCTGGCCGACCGCAATGTGGTGCTGATCCAGACTTCCGAGCCGGTCGTCCTGGAGCCCATCTCGGCAAAGTCCCTTCCCGATGCAGAGACTGGCGAGACGGACGGCGTGGCCTGGTTGCATGCAAAACTGCCGGGCGATCTGGATTACGAAGGAATGGAGTACGCCCTGGCCGTTGCCAGCCGGGGGGATCTCAAGGCGGTGTCCGTCGTTACGTCGTTTGACATCCAGTCCGGTGACGTTCGCCAAAGCGCCATTGCCCTGGCCAAGCAGACGCTGTCCGAAAACGAAGCCGACCTGATCGCAGCGCACGAACGGTCGTGGCACGCATTCTGGTCGCGCAGCGGTATCGAATTGGCAGATCGCGACATGCAGCGGTGGTGGTACCGGCTCCTGTATTTCGCACGGACCATCTCCCGCCCCGGTGCGGCGCCGCCTGGTCTGATGCCGCCGTTGGCTACCGATGCCACGCCTTGGCACGCCGACTACCATTTCAACTACAACTCCTGGCAGCCGTTCTACTGCGTGATTTCGGCCAATCATCCCGAGTTGGCAGATTCCTGGATCTCCTACGTAGACCGCATCCTGCCCCGGGCGAAGTGGCTGGCCAAGGAAGGCTTCGGTTGCGAGGGCGCCTTCTATTCGATCAGTCAGTTCCTCCACGAGCCGGACCCGGCCCTCTGCAAGAGCAAGAACAAGCGACAAGTTCACATGAACCCCTGGGGCCTGACCATTGGGATGGTGGGGATGACCGCGCAGAGCCTGTGGCACAAACACCTCTGCGAGCCCGACCGCGAGTACCTTCAAGCCAAGATCTATCCCACGCTGCGCGAAGCGGCCCGGTTCTATGTCTCTTTCATGGAGCAGTGCCACAAGGACGAGAACGGCAAAGTGCTGCTCGGCCCTTCCTATAGCCCCGAGCACGGCCCGTTCGGCATTGCCAATTGTCCCTTTGACATCGCCTACGTGCATTACACGTTCGAGGCCTTCCTCAAGGCGTCCACCGAACTTGGTAAGGACGAGGAGCTGGCCGCGAAGTGTCGGGCCATGAAGGACCTGTTGGCCGACTACCCGGTTGCCCACCGCGCGGACGGCCAGGGCGTGGTCGTGGATTGGGAAGGCTGCAAGTACAAAGAGGTGGGCGTCCACAACGTCACGGTGCCGGCGACACCCGTGTTTCCCGCCGAA
>JABMRB010001360.1 GCA_013202865.1 Candidatus Nealsoniibacteriota bacterium
CGAGCCAATCCACAAGGCGATCGGCTCGATGCTTTTGCGGTCCAAAGCCGCCATCAATCCCAACGAATAGGATACCAAATGCTCAAACACCGGCGCCTTCTTGAAGCAGTCTCGAAACTGCTCCAGCCGACGCCGCGCAGCGGGCTCCAACGCCCTGATTTCATCAGTCGTCATCGTAGACCTCCATGTCTTCTACGCCCTTATCGGCGATCGAACATGGCGGTCTTGAGCTAATGTAGCGCTGTCATATTAGTACACTGTGAGGAGTAAACCCGCAATGAAGAAGACAACCGTAGTTTCGCTCGTGGCCGTCGTACTCGCAATCTCCTGCTTTGGCGTCGTTGCATCCGCTAAGGAGTATCTCAGTGGAATCGAATGGGCCGAGCCCGAAATGGTCGATCCGGGCACCGCGCAAAAGGCCCCTGCGGATGCCGTGGTGCTGTTCGACGGGACGGACATGTCACAGTTCAACGGTGCCGACAAGTGGATCGTCGCAGACGGCGCCGTCACGGCGGGACCCGGCGCCGTCCAGAGCAAGGCCGAGTTCGGCGACTGTCAACTTCACATCGAATGGGCAACCGCCACCGAAGTCAAGGGCGACGGACAGGGACGCAGCAACAGCGGCGTGTTCCTGATGGGTAAGTACGAGGTGCAGGTGCTCGACTCTTACGAGAACAGGACCTACTTCGACGGTCAGTGCGGGGCCATCTACAAGCAGCATCCGCCGCTGGTCAACGTCTGCCGCAAGCCGGGCGAGTGGCAATCGTACGACATCATCTGGAAGGCTCCCCGTTTCGATGGCGACGGCAAGCTGCTCAGCCCGGCCTTCATCACCATCCTGCACAACGGCGTCCTGATCCAGAACCACTTCCAACTCGAGGGTGACACGCCATACACACGGGCCCCCGAGTACAAGGCCCACGGCGAGCGGGGACCGATCAGCCTGCAATTCCACGGCAATCCGGTCCGCTACCGCAATATCTGGGTCCGCGAGGTCAAGGAATTGGAGAACCGACGGATCCACGAGCCGAAGATCCGGTAGACCCGGATCACGCGGCGGCGCGATCACAATCCTCAAAAGGATCCTGGCCGAGTTGGAGTTCCGCAAGGCAAGCAGGATGCTTACCCCACATCAGCGTTTCTCCCCGTCGAGGTACACCTCCGACCTCCCTTTGCCGAGCACCACGGCGACGTGTTGCCAGACGCCGGGCTTCAATACGTCGGCAATATCTTGCTGTCGGTCGCCGACGATCAGGCGCAGGCTCAGCTTGGGCCAGCAATCCAGCAGGAAACCGTCATGTTGCCCGCCAGTGAGCTTGTCGAGGATGCGGCCCGTCTCTGCGGTTTCTGGCAGGATCCATGCCTCGAAGGAGACCTCGCTCTGAAGATCCCCGGCCTTGACCGGCAAGGCGTCGCCGGCCTTGGGCTCGAGTACGCAGCCGACGACCCGATCGGTCGCGATCTTCTTGCTGCGGTCGCCTTCGGCCAGGGTGCGGATCGCGTCGGGTGTGAGCCGGCCGCGAAACATCGTCACCCTGCCGATCTTACCCCGGAACTGGTTGCTGCCGGCCTGATCCGCACCGATGCGAAGCGGATGGTTGTTGTCCGGCACCACGGGGCGGGGAGGCGCACGCTGCGGGCGGTGAACCACCACGTCTTTCTTGCGTGCGACGGGCTCGATGGCCCAATCCTTCAATTCGCCGTCGGTAACGTTGCCGCTGATGAAGGCGCCCCCGGTCAGGTGGAGCTTGAAGTCGACGTCCCAGTCGGCCGGCCAGGCCGGAAGCAGCAGAATCTTGCCGCCGGCCTCCTGCACCAGCATGCGTTGAAGCGCGGTGCTGCCGGCGCCGAAGTGATCGAAGTCCGGACAGGAATCGGGCCCCGCGCTACCATACAGCGGGAAACGACACTGTGTGGATGCATGGCGGAAGCGATGAACCAGACCGTCTTGAGCCTCGGCAGCCCGCCCGGCGTAGGCCCAGTGGATCTGGTCCTGGGTCCAACACTTGTAACCGAAGGCGTTCTTGTTGGTTCGGTATTTCATCGTCCAGTCCACGATATCCGCCGACCCCAACCCTAAGCCGAAACAGCGGAACGGGAAGACCGGATACAACTCGCCGTTCTCGGCGTTGTGCTTTGCTTTCCATGACTGGGCCGGTGCGATGGCCTTGCGTCCGTCGATTTCGTGCAGAAACACGTCCGGAATTTCCGCCCTGAAACGGCGCCAGTTCGCCTGATCTTCCGCCGAGCCGACCTTCATCGCCGCCAGTTCATCGAGACAAAACTGCAAGCCGGCCACGTCCGGCGCGGGGTTGACCGCAATCCACCAGGTTTCCACCACCATGGCCGGGTCGAGGCGGAGCTTCCCGTCGCCGCCGCGTGCATAGTGCTTGTCGAAGAAGAGCAGGACCTCGCGAGCAAACGGGACGAGCACCGTGTTGCGGAACTGCTCGTCGCCCGAGTATTTCACGTACTCGGTCATCATGGCCACGGTTTCCAGACCGGACGTGAAATAGTAGCTGTGATAATATCCCTTGCCGTCATTCTCGCCCGGCTTGGTCTTGGGCGGCTTGCCCGTACGGCCACAATCCCGCTCGCCGCCCGTTGGTTCGATGTTCTCACGGTAGTAGGCGCCTTCGTGGCCGAACCACGCCTTGGTGATGGCTTTGCGGATCGGCAGCAGGTTCCAGTAGTAGTCGAAAAAGGGCTTCATCAGGTCGCCGTCGCCGCTCATCAACAGCGGCCAGTAGAGCAGGCGCTGATTCTGATAAGTGAAACGCCGCCCCCACAGGCGGTCGTCCCCTTGCGTATTCTCACGGCCGCGCAGCGGTTGGGTGAAGAGCCCGCCGTTGAACTTGGTCTGAATTCGCCCGCGGCTTTGGCAGGCCATCAGGAAACGAAAGACGTTGTAGCTCTGCGCGACCAAAGCACCGCCGTCCTCTTCCTCACGCCGGCCGGACGGCGCTTCGCCATGGAATTGCTCCCGTTGCTCGGGCGGCAGCGTGTTGTCGGAGACGACGATCCAGCTTCGCTCCCAGAACGCCGACCACCAACGGCAATGCGCGGCCCAGTCTGCCTTCACGTCCATCGGCTGCGCCGCCTGCCGCTCGATGGTCTCGATCCACGTCGATATCTCGGGGGTCTGTTTAGCCAAGGCATGGATGCGGACGTCGAAACGCTTCCCGCTTCCGGTAAGTGCCCCTTCCTTCAACGACAACTCCGGGCTTTCCAGAAGGTTGCCGAACGTGTTGAAGCGGTAGGGGTCGGCGTACTTCGACGTCATCTGCTCGACGTCGTAGTATTTCATTTCGGCCGGGTAGACGCTCCGGTCGCCTACGGGAAAGTACCAGAGAATTCTGCCGTTGCGGTCCAGACGCACGTCCTGCGTGACGCTGTCGGCAGGAACACTCGAAGTGTTGTGCCGACAAGAATCGATACGCTGCCAGAATTCCGGCACGACGGTGACCGCAATCTCACCGGGCGAATCGATCTGCACGTGGTAGACCGGCCGGTTGGCATCGGCCCAGATGCACAAGCTTATGCCGTCCGCCTCGATGCGAATCGAACCGGTCGGCAAGTCGAGGGTCTGCCGAAACGGCTTGCCCTTAGCAAACGGGCTCGGGTCGAGCGAGACGCGCACGCGTCCGGTCTTATAGATATCGCCGTTGTAGGTCAGCGCGTCGTTCTTCGCCAACAGCAGGTACAGATCGCCGTCCTCAATCGCATAGACGCCGGCCGCAATATCTCCATTACCCAGCGGCATCTGGCCGAAGGCGTCCTGCGACGGGCGATCCCATACGACATTGTAGCGCGCCATCGGCGCCGCCGCGACGCTCTCGGCAACCATGAAACCCAGGGCAGCCAGGAACGTCAGCCCCGGCAGGAATCTTGTCTGTTTCGCTGCAAGGTGTGTGATGTGCATTGTTGTACCCGTTTGTAGTGACCGCATTTATGCGGTTTTGGCGATCGGGATCCGACCAACCGCATTCATGCACTTCTGGCAATCTGGACCCGATAAATCGGGTCACTACGAATCTTCGTGAACAATCCGACCTACCGCAATTCCTTAATCCGCACGTTTCGATACCACACCCGTTTCGCTTCATCCTGGAAACCGATGTAACCTTCCGCGGGGCGATCCTTGATGGCCGACTTGTCGAGTTCCAGATCGATGATCTGCTCGCCGTTGAGCACGACCTCGAGCTTGTTGCCCTTGCACGTGATGACGTAACGATTCCACTCGCCGGCGGGCTTCGCCATGTTCTTCGAGGGCCCCGCCGTGCCGATGACGCCGCCGCAGTCGTGGTTGCCGGGGTTCTTCTTGCCGTGCGTGTCCAGGATCTGCACCTCGAACCCATGGCGGACGTGGTCCGTCGTATCGCCCACCCGCAGGAACACGCCCGAGTTGCCGCCCTTGTCGATCTTGAATTCCAGATCGATGATGAAATCCTTGTACTTGCGCGCGGTCGTCAGGTAAGCGTCGTAGCGTTGCCAGCCATGCTCCCCCGGGCGCGGATGCAGGGTGACCACGCCATCTTCCTCCACAACCCAGTTGCCGGCAGTTTTCCAGCCGTCGAGCGTCTTGCCGTCGAACATCGGGACGAATCCGTCTTCGGCCGCACACACCACACCGGCCGTCAGCAGGACTCCCAACGAAACCACAATCATTTTGCATCGGTTCATCGCCATCGTTCCCTCTTGTTAGGAATTGAAGAGAATCGGTCAGTCGCCACGAAGCCAGCCGCGCGCAACGGCACGATCGGCCACCGTTATTGTAGCTACCTACCGCGCCGCGTACAACCATCTACCCAGTCAACCCTACTCAGGGCAGTAGGTTGCGTAGCAACGCGGCGTCTCCCAGAGCCGGATTTCTGCGACCGGGAACCCCTGCTGCCGGGCAAAGTCGCCAATCGCCTTGGCGAGGTTCTCCGCCGTCGGGTTGGCGTCCAGCAAGAATACCGGCTCACCCAACTCTTCCAGCACGGCCACGGCCGGATCGTCCCGCCGGAGAATCATCCGGTGGTCCAGGTGCTCGTCAATCCAACCACCGACCACCCGCTTGATCTCCCCGAAATCGACCACCATCCCCCGCTCGTCCAGCCCGGAATTCTCGATCGTAATCAGCACCCTACCGTTGTGTCCGTGCAAGTGCTGACACTTGCCCTCATAGTCCAACAGCCGGTGGCCGTAGCAGAATTCAATTTGGCAGGAAACTTTGAACATGATAGGAGGTGGTGAATGGTGAACAGGTGGGGACTAGGAACTCAGGACTCGGGACTGGGGGCTCGGGACTGGGGCAACGGTATCATCGCGGGCCCCCAATCCCCTTGTTTCCAGTGCAACCACGGTTTCGGTGGCAGTTCGCGTGTACAATTCGGAATGATCCAGCGAACTGCTCTTCATTCTACATTCTGCATTCTCCCGTACTCCGTCGGGTCTGGCTGGCCGATCAGGTCGAAGGCGGCCTGGCGCTCGGCGCACTTATTGCACCGTCCGCAGTGTGCCTCGTCTATCGGCGAAATACACGAAAACGTCAATTCCAACGGTTGTCCGACGCCCAACTGCATCACCTGCCGCTTGTCCAGCCGGGCAAAGGGCCGGACGATGCGGAGCCGGCCGTCGACCGCTCGATTCAACACCGACTCGAAACCGGCGAAAAACTCGTCCGTCGCGTCGGCGAACGGATTCGACGCCAACACAGCCAGCGCCAGTTGCTCGATCCCATGCAACCGGCACCATATCGCCGCCTTCACGATCAGCAGCGCGTTGCGACCGGGCAGGTAAACCGCCGAATCCGGACTCTCCGCCGCGGGGGTCCCACGCCCGGTGATGCTCCAATGGCCTCCGTACAAATCGTCCAGCGGCAACTCGAGAACGACCAACTCGTCGAGCCGCTCGCACGCACACGCCCGCAACAGCCGCCGCAGGGCCGCCATCTCCGCCCGCTCCCAGACCAACCCGGAGCGAACGTAAAACGGTCGCACCCGATGGCCTTGCTGCAACAGGTGCCCCAGCAGGATGCCGCTGTCGAGCCCACCGCTGAGCAACAGACCGATCGGCTGGTTGCAGGACTCGGAAATCATACGAAAACTCCCGCCGCGGGACAGCGAGCCGCGGGGCTTGCCCCCGCGCCG
>JABMRB010001361.1 GCA_013202865.1 Candidatus Nealsoniibacteriota bacterium
AACCAACCGTCGACGCCAGCCCCACCAGCACGAGCGCCGCCACCGTCGCCTGGTCGGCGCGCCGCAGCAGCCAGTGCGGCGTGGCGGGCCGTTTCGTGGAAGGATCGGACGACATGGTCGGATGAATGAGGTATTAGAAGTAAAACCATATACTGTCGTAGTCGTTCGGGTCCTCGCCGATCTCGGCAAGACGCCGCAAGTAGTCCAGCACCGGTACGTCGGTCGTCAGCAGCGTTTCGCACTCGACGAGGTTCTTCTCCCAGGGATGGAACTCGTAGACGCGGGACCCGTCGGGCATCAGGGCGACCAGATCGCGGTCCTGGCCGGCGCGGAGGTAGTTCTTACCGAGGCCTGGGATATTGTAGACCGCTTCGTCGGTACGGCGCAGGCCGGGGATCAGCCGGGCCTCTTCCTTCTGTTCCTGGAAGATCCGCGCCAGTGGGACCCGGTAACTGGCCGTCTCCTCCTTGCCCTTGGGAGCGAACGTGTAGTAGGGATCGATGCCGATCTTGCGGATCAGCATCCGCAGCATGGCGCTTTCCATCCGGCGGGAGACGAAGAACGTGTAGACGTGCTGGTTGTAGACGCTGATGCCGTTACGCTTCAGCCGATCGACCGCCCGGGCTACGTCCATGGTCACTTCATAGGGGTGCTCGATGTGGGTCACTACGGCCACGTCGCGGCGGCCCAATTCGCGGAAACTGCCCAGCATCGCGGCCAGTTCCTCGGTGATTCGCATTGGCAGCGTCACCGGCGTCCGCGTACCCAGACGGATCAGCTCGACGTTCGGCAGGGCCGCCAGCCGAGACATCAAATCCTGCAACTTCCCGTCGCTGAGCACGAGCGGGTCGCCGCCGGTGACCAGGACTTCACGAACGGTCGGATGCTGCCCGATCCACTGAATGGCCGCTTCGACCTTCTCGTCGGCCGCCATCGCCTCCGGTGCCATCGACTGGTCGATCTCCCAGTTTCGCTGGCAATAGACGCAGATCTGCGGGCAGGTGATGTAGGGCTTAAGGATCACGATGGCCGGGTAACGACGCGTGATCAGATCGATCGGTGAAGTGTCCGATTCGAGCATGAAGTCGCACGAGTGCTCCAGGGCGCCGCGGTGCTTCGTCATCCAGTCGACGTAGTCGTGCGGAGGAATAACCTGGGCGCGGATCGCCCGATCGCGGTCACCGGACGAATCGTCCATCAGCGAAACGTAGTAAGGCGTGATCGCGAACGGCAGCTTGGCCTTGAGCGCCTTCTCGATGGCGTCCACCTCCTCGTCGCTGACAGAGGCCAGCCGGGCCAGGGTCTCCGGGTCGACGACGCGATTCTCGACGTGCCAGTTCCAGTCGTTCCAATTGTCCTCGGTGGCCCCGAGTTGGGCAAGAATGTGCTCTTTCCTCACCCCGCGCAGCACCTGGGCCTCGTCGGATAGGCCGCTGGGTGACCGCACGGTGGCGGACTCTACGATCTCCCAGAGACGGTCGAGTTCGGCGGACCGGACCACTGCGGCCGACCGGCCGGTCAGGTTGTGGTCGATGCGGACTTCACCGACGTACTGGAATTCCGCCCGACCTTCCAGACCCCGAATCCAATTCACCATCTCAGCGAAGAAACCGGTCCGCAGGTCGGGTCGGGGCCGGCCGCAGGCGATATCCCACAGGGCCAAGGTCGCGCTGAAACCGGACCGTTCGTCCGAGCGGCGGCTCATCACGCTCAGCAGGGCCCGCGAACAGTCGCGCACGCGGATCAGTTCCTGAGAGGGCAGCCCCAACTTGCCGGAGAGGGCCTCGTCGCGAATCCGGCTGACGGTGTCCCTAAGTCGCTGCCGGGCCTGCTTCAATGTGGCACAATCGTCCAGCGTAGCGAACAGCCGGGCGGATTCCTGCAATAGGACCTCGCAATTGTACAGGCTCTTGTAAGACCACGACTTCATAGACAAGCTCGGGGGGTAATCGTTTTCGACGCCAGATCGCTAGCGCCGTCGGGGCGGCCGAACTAGAAGGGAACGCCCCTGGTGCAAAAGCATTGCTACGAATCGTCTTGCGTCCCCATCATTATCATTCGGTTCGGGCAAACCTCGTCCCGCCAGCATAGCCCAAAGGCGGGCTGTTTGGAACGCCCCCCCCGAAAAGGCCTATCCATGGAGGCTCGCGTCGTGGCTTCTGCACATTACGTGCGTATCTGTAAGTCCTTTCGCAATGCAGGGTTAGGCGGTTGGGATTACGGGGTTCGTAGTACCGGCTTCAGCCGGAATACGGGGCATCTCGGCATGCCCAGGCAAGGCGTTTTCCGCAAACGGAACCCAAACAGTAGAAATCAGCAGTACTTCAACAAGTTCGCCCGCCCGGAAAGTCGCCTCTTTTCCGTGCTCCCAAGCACCTATTCATCGGGCATATCCGTATCTGCCGGCCTCCCTCGGTCACTTCCTGTACCGCCGTCCCCCCTGCAGCCACGGTGCATCCCCCCTCAATTGCTGTCATAAAACCCTTAGGGAACGTCTTTCTTGCGCGATCGGCCGGGAGAGCGGAAGTTTTATTGCCGCTCACAAAATAACGTAAGTCCTTGCTATCACAGGCATTACGATGACCGGGCCAAAAATTCTTAGAAAATTTGTCCGTTCCGGGATGTACGGTGCTTGCAATTTCCGATGGCTGTGGTATATTATCCGATTATGAAGGGTGTACGGGTTGTACCCCGCTGACCTGCCGGCTTGTTCAGGAGTGTTGGCAGATCAGATTTGGCTCCGTTCGAGATTCACATCCGTTATTTTCAAGCTATAGGAGATGGTGAAATGTGGAGAGCAACAAGTATCGCAGTTGTTTTCATGGGCTTGGCATTGGTCCTGGCGTCGGCAGGGCAAGCAGAAACGATTACGTATCCGCTTGGTGACCCGCCCGCGGAGTTTATGGCACAGCCCGGCGAAATCATGATTCTGATTCGTCACGACCTTAGGGGGGACTATGTTAGGGAGACCCCGGGCCTCGGATCCCCCAACGATTTTGGGCCGATCATTCAGGATGTTGTTCCGGTCCAGTTTGTCGCCAACGGCATCGCTGCGTTGAACGCCCTGACTTTAGTCTCTCCTGACAATCTGCTGCGGTATGACACGACTCATATCAATCCAGGGCCCCCAGCGGCCCTAGAAGTGAACGCTTTTCCGTTCCAGACGCTTGTTCAAGAGTTAGAAAACAAAGGTGGAGGAACACATAACCTTACGCCCAGCGAGGCCGCGTTGGTGACTTTTGCGACCGTAGGGGTGTTCCCAGACGCAGACTTTTTAGGCGACGTGTACCCCCAGTTGTTCGATACAAGAATGTTGCTCCAAGCGTCGGATGACGGAACGTATACGATCATGGCCGAGTTCGCGGATGGAGAGGTAATTGGTCAGGTACCAGTGCGAGTCGTTCCGATTCCCGAGCCGGGCACGATCGCGTTGCTGCTGACCGGCCTGATGGGTTCGCTGTTGATCTGGCGACGTCGCCGCTAGAGACCGCACGAAGCTTCGCTCTCCGAAGCAACGAAGACTATTCAAGCGTCGCTCCCCGACGGGGGCGACGCTTTTTTCGTGCGCCATGAGTAATTGTGCCATCGATATTTAGCCCGTCGTGAATACACGGCGGGTAGCTGGCACCCTCGCGTAGTCGCCGCGTGGCCCCCGGGTGTGTTCACCCGGGGCTAAATACCGACGTGCCGGCGCTCGCGGCCGGGTCGCGCCACACCAGGCAGACCACACGCCCGCTACGTTGAAAACCGGGCGATGTCCACGACACGTCGGTACCATACGCCCGCCGCTTACCATCGCGATGAACGAACTCGTAAAGCGGTACTGTCGCAGGGGGCGAAGAAGAAGTGCCTGCCGACAAGCCGTAGAACAACGGCTTGTCGTCGTCTGAGGAGCGGGAATCTGCCGCGGCTCGCAATTGCAGCACCCCGTCGCTATCCGCGTACACCGCCACGGTGCCGGGCATTGGGCGATCCGGTGCGAAGAACACAACGGGGTGCCCGTGGCGATCCTCGCCCGGATGCTCCGCCGTACCCAAGCGGTTCGAGCCAGCTTGGCCGGAGAGCCGGTAGACGGGCACCGGCAGTACGAGCCGCAACTCGGCAAGGTCCAACTTGTACATGATCTGATTGTAGTCGTATCGCGGCGTCTGATCGGGGTTGCCGGAAAACGTGTGCGTATAGGTGCCTTCAAAGAAGATCACACGTCCGCCGTGCTTGGCCAACATCGGATGCTGCTTGGGGTTGTAGAAGCTGTACTTGTCGTGGGTGACAACCTTTCGGGCGTAGCCCCAGGGGCCGATCGGCGTGTCGGCCTCGGCGTACCAGATTTCGCCCAACGCCGACGTGCCGAACGATTCGCACGCGATCATCACCCAGCGCTGCCGGTAGTCGTTGCGGTAGATCGACACGCGATGGATCGTCACGGGCTTACCGGTCTCGACGTCGGTGACCCTCAACGGGCCTTCTTCCGGCTTGATGCGGCCGCCGCGGACCAGTTCGGCTTGAAGCTTGGGCGTCAGCGGCGCCGTGTCGGTCTTCCATGCAAATTGCAGGCGTCCGTCGGCGCGGCGGTCCAGTCGGATCGAGTCGGCCCGGCTGCCTTGCTTGAAGCACGAATACGTCTCGTACTTGGAAACGTCGAGGAAATCTTTCACGGTCGCCCGCACTCGTACGAGCATCGGAAAGTAGACGTATGGCGTGCCGTCGCAGGTGTGCTTGAAAGGGTGTCCGCTGGGAAACAGCGGCACGTCGAGGTCGAACTTCAAGCGGTGCTCGAACTGCTTCTGCTCGTCGTTGAATTCGACCAGACCTTGCTCGTAGACTCTCATCGGCTTAGCGACCTTCACGTACCGGGCGAACAGCCGTTGGCGGCCGGACTCGTCCTCGAGCGTCACCAGGCCGTCGAGCCAGGTCGGTCCGTCGCCGGGCATTCGGGCGGTCGGCTTGGCAAATCCGTTCTCGTCGAGGAAGTAGTTCAAGTCGACGCCCAGTTCCGGGTCGAGCCCCCGGGTGTGTTCACCCGGGGCTAAATGTTCACCCGGGGCTAAATGGGGCAACAGCGAGGTGGCGCCCGGCGTGTGGA
>JABMRB010001362.1 GCA_013202865.1 Candidatus Nealsoniibacteriota bacterium
GCCTAGCCGTAGCCCAGGTCGCGGAGCTCGTCCTCGTCCAGGCCGTGATGATGGGCCAACTCATGCAGGATGGTGATGCGGATCTCCTCCCGCAGGCGATCGGTGGGAACCCGCCCGTCGCCGCAACGGGCAGATTCCAGGATCCCCTCGCGGTAGACGGTCACCACGTCGGGCATCGTGCCCGAGTGGCGGATGCTTCGCTCGTCGAGCGGGATTCCCGTATAGAGTCCACACAATTCCCGCCGGTTGCGCACCCCCAAGTCGGCCATCGTTTGCGGGCTCGGATGGTCCTCGACGTGCAGCGGGACCCGCTCGATCAAGTCGTGTATCAACGGGGGAAGCTGCCGCAGGACCCATTCGAGCTGCTCGTCAAACCGCTGCCGTGTAGGTGGTTTCAACGTCGTCTCTCGGTCGGTGTTTACTTTTCGTAGGACAGATTTTCAATCCGTCTCGGTGCCAGGGCCTCCACTACCATCCTAGAGAAACGCCCACCCCGAGGAAACCGCCCAAGCCCGACCTGTCCGGCTTCCCAAACGCAAAGCGAGCCGCGGGGCTTGCCCCCGCGCCGGTCGCTCGCCCCGTTGGCGCCGCGGTGAACCCGGCGGCTCGCCCCCGCCTCCGAGGGGGATCGGCGGCGATCGGGTTGTGTTGGCAGGCAGAGGCCACAACGGGTACAATTGCCGGTGGATGGACGTTTCCAGCCCGTAGCCCCCAACCCCCAGTCCCCAACCCCAAATCCTCCCATGCCCCACACGATCACCCGCCGCACCATGCTTTCCCGCTCCGCCGCCGCCCTGGCCGCCACGGCCGTCAGTTTCGAGCCGCTGCTGGCCGCGTCCGATGCTCGCCGGTTCAAGATCGGTGCTTGCGATTGGTCGATCGGCAAGCATAGCAGCATCGAGGCCTTCGACGTGGCCAAGCAGATCGGGCTCGACGGCGTGCAGATCAGCATGGGGACGGTCAAGAACGAGATGCAGCTTCGCAAGCCCGAAATGCAGCGGACGTACCTCGAAGCGGTAAAGAAGACCGGGCAGCAGATGGCGTCGCTGGCCATCGGCGAGATGAACAGCGTGCCGCTGAAGAGCGATCCCCGCGCGGCGAAGTGGCTCGACGAGAGTATCGACGTTTGCAAAGCCCTCGGGCTCGACGTGGTGATGCCCGCCTGTTTCGGCAAAGGCGATCTGGACATGGGCAACAAGGCCGAGATCGACCAGCTCGTCAAGGTGCTCAAGGACGTGGCCCCTAAGGCGGAAAAGGCAGGCGTGTCGATCGGCCTGGAAGATTATCTCAGCGCCGAAGACAATATGAAGATCATCGAGCGGGTCGGTTCGCCGGCGATGAAGGTCTACTACGACGTGGGCAACTCGACCGACAAAGGCCGCGATATCTTCAAGGAGATCCGGCTGCTCGGCAAGTTGATCTGCGAGTTCCATGCTAAGGACGGACCCCACATGCTGGGCCGTGGCCGAATCGACTTCCGCAAGGTCCGCGAGGCGATCGACGAGATCGGCTACAATGGCTGGATCATCATTGAGGCCGCCCGCCCCAACGGGTTGATCCCCGATTACCAGGCACACTGCAAACACCTTCGCGAGGTATTCCCGGCACAGGGATAGAACGCCGCTCCCCCCCGGCAATCGCAGGAAAGGAATCGCACCATGCGACGCAACACAACGCTCACGCTTATATGCATGCTCGCGATCCTTGCCACGTGCGGACCACCCGCCACCGGCGCAGATAGCAAAGGCCCCGGCGGAATCAGCCGCGTGTTCCACGTCGACTGCGGGGCGTTCGCTCCCGGCAACCCGCCATGGAAAGCCGAGTACGACGATGCGACCATCGGCGCCGGATACGGCTATTCGGTTGTGGGCAACGCCTACCGGGGCGGCGGATCGGCAGGGTATTGCTGGTTCTTCACCGAACGGGGCAGCGCGACGATCCGTTGTCCGAAAGGCGTCGAAGGGACGCTCTACCTGAAGTTTGTCGACCTGACCAACGTCCATCGCAAGCAGACCGTGACCGTTTGCGGCCGGTACACCGATGCGATCGAGCAGTTCTACGAACCGGCCGGCAAGTGGTGCGAATATCGACTCACTCGGCAGGACACGGCCGGCGGGAAGATCTCGATCGAACTGGTCAAGACGGGCGGTGCCAACGCGGTGATCTCGCGGATCGACTTCGTGCCGGCCGGGGTTAATGACGTCCTGTTGCCGGACCGCGACCCTTCGCAATTGACTCCCGATCAAACGGTCGAACACGATTGGCGTCGCCAGGAGCGGCTCAAGCGTCGTGCTACCGGCTGTCGCGCGGCAGTGGCCGACGCCTTGCAGCGGGGTGAGGCGTTGTTGAAGGACCTTGCCGACTTGGGCGCCGGCGAAGTAGTGAGCGAGGCCGCCGAGACGCTGGCCGCCTGCCGTCGCCGGTATGACGAATTAGCCGCCCGGGAAGAAGCCAATACAGACGTTGTCGTCGATTGGAACAGGCTTTATATCGAGACGCGTTGGACCGTTCGCCGTGCCGCACTGAGCAACCCTCTGTTGGATTTCGACGAGCTGCTTTTCGTCAAGCGGTTCACGCCGAGCGTCGGCCATCAATGTTCGCATCACGTCGGCGCGTCGCAGATCCCCGGTGGCGACCTGTGCGTGCTCACTGGCCTGAAGCCCGACGGCAAAGTTCGTAGCGTGTTGGGCGACCGTCTCCCGGTCGGCGCGATCGGCCGGCCCGATCTGTCGTTCGATGCCGAGCGGATCGTCTTTCCCTACGCGGCCCCACGACCCGTGCCGACCGCCTACCGTACCGGCCAGCCCGGCGAGGTCGCCGGGGCCTGCCTCGACTACCAACTCTACGAAATGGGCGTTGGTTCTGAGGGTAACAGCGGCACCGGCCTGCGGAAGCTAACCGCCGGGCCTTATGAAAACACCGAGCCCTGCTACCTGCCCGACGGGCGGATCTGCTTCACCTCGTCGCGGTGCAAGACGCTCGTGCAATGCGGCGACTGGGCGATCGTCTTCTCGTTGTTCACGATGCGTGGCGACGGCTCCGGCGTGCGGCCGATCACGCTGGCCAAGGAGGGCGAATGGTGGCCCAGCGTGTTGGACGACGGGCGGATCGTCTACATGCGGTGGGAGTACGTGCTCAAGCCGTTCAATACGATCCAATATCTCTGGAGCGTTCACCCCGACGGCACCAAAGCGTCGCTCGCCTACGGCGACCACTTCGCCTTCAGCCCGGGCCCCTTGACCTTCATCGAGCCGCGGCAGATCCCCGGCACTAGCAAGCTGATCGCTACCGGGGCGGCCCATCACAACTGCGGCGTGGGACCGATCTGCATCGTCGACATGCAACGCAACCGGGGCGACGCGGCCGGGTTGGTCCGCGTGACGCCCGAGGTCGGATACCCGGAGACGTCCGACATGGCCTCGCACAACCCGGCCTTAGCGGGGTGGTACAACGCGCCCTATCCGCTCTCGGAGAAGCACTACCTGGCGTGCTATTCGTTCGACGCCGCCCATAATTCGCCGATCGGTTACGGCATCTACCTGATGGACGTCCACGGCAACAAGGAACTGATCTATCGCGATCCGCAGCGGTCGTGCTACAGCCCGATCCCGTTGCGACCTCGCCGCAAACCGCCCGTGTTGGCCGGCGCGACTCGTGACAAGACCAAGCCCGCCACCGGCACGGTATTGATGGTCGACGTCTACGAAGGCCTCGAAGGCGTGCCGCGGGGAACGATCAAGCATTTGCGCGTGCTGGAGACGATCTGCAAGACGGAGCATTCCACGCCGCAGCGGCTCGACGTGGGGATCGGTTCCGGCTGGGACCCGCGGCGGATCCTCGGCAC
>JABMRB010001363.1 GCA_013202865.1 Candidatus Nealsoniibacteriota bacterium
ACGCCCCCCGACTGCGTTCGGGGGGGTAGATAGTAGCAGACAACACCGAACATATTATCGAACCGCGTGGGTCTCGTACCTCGACCCACCCTACGATCGACGCAAGGACTCCCGTCATGTGGCTTACCATCCTGATGCTCGTCATCTTCGCTGCCTGCGTGGGGACCCTCTGGGCCGAGGGGATGTGGGGCAATGCGGTCCGGCTCGTCAACGTCGTCACCGCCGCCCTGCTGGCCACCAATTACTTCGAGCCGGTGGCCGACTGGCTACAGAGCAATGCCACGTCTTACACGTACGTCTGCGACTTCCTCGCGCTATGGGGGCTGTTCGTCATTTTCATGGTGATCTTCCGCATACTCACCGACCGGCTCTCAAAAGTGAAGGTCCGCTTCCTGAAGATTGCCGACACGGCCGGCAGCGTGTTCTTCTCGATCTGGGTCGGCTGGATGATGGTCTGCTTCACGATGTTCTCGCTGCACGTGGCCCCGCTGGACCGCATTTGCTTGGGCGACAGCTTCAAGCCCGAGAATACGGTGCTGATGTTTGCCCCCGACCGGCAATGGGCCGCATTCGTGCAGAAAGTCTCCCGCGGGCCCTTCTCGCGCTCTGCCAGTTCGCAAGAACTCGCCAAGCGGGCCTACGGCGTCCCCCCGGCCGACGACGAATCGGAAGCCAAGTCGTGTGTTTTCGATCGAAACGGGGAGTTCCTGATGATGTACGCCACCCGCCGAGCAAGGCTTGGCAGCTACCACGACAGCAACAAGGGCAGTATTCGCGTCCCGCAAGCGAAAATGGCAAGCCAGTATGACCAATGATCCCGAACGCGACCGGCCGGCCATCCAAGACGCCGCAATCGCTCAATACCGGGCGATCAGTGCAACGGCTTTGATGGGGCTGTTCTTCGGGCTTTTCGCTTGGGTGGTCCTGCTGGACGTATGGGGCTGGGTCGTGCCAACTCTGGGGATTATCTTCAGCGGGATTGGCTTGTGGCGAGTCTCCCGGAACCCCGACTCGATGCTGGGCCGCACGCCGGCACTGGTGGGATTGTGGCTCTCGATCGGCTTTGCCGTCGCCGCCCCGACGCACTGGTACATGCACGGCTACATGGTTCGTCGCGAGGCCACGGAGTTCGCCATGGATTGGTTCGAGTACCTCCGCAAAGACAAGCCGTTGGAGATCCACCAACTCAGTTGGCATCCTAAGTATCGCCTGCCGCTCGACGAGACGCTGATCGACGCCTACCGAGAAGACCCCGAGGAGCTCCGCAAGGCCCGTTTGTACAGCAAGGAAACGCTGATCAGCCGGCTACTATCGCTGGGCCCCAACGCCGAGCCCCGCTATTACACGACCCTCAGGCAAAGGCGGTTCCGCGAGACCGACTCCCTCTACCAGGTCTTCTCCGTCACCTACAACGACGCCGGCCGCAAGAAGACCTTCTTCATGGGCATGACGATGGATCGCCATCCGCTAGGCAACGGCAAGTACAGTTGGCGAGTAACCAACACAGACTACGGCTTCGTACCGCCGAAGGTGAAGCAAATGACCGGGGGGGAATGACGAAAGGAAATGACGAAGTACGAATGACGAACAATGGCAGGGTTGTCACTTGTCTTCTTTTCGTCATTCGTCATTCGTACTTCGTCATTTCCCTATTCCCACCCTTTCCCATTCTTCCGCGTCCCGCACACCGCCACTTCCATGCCCATTGCTTCGGCTAGCGCGGCCCTGGCCGCCAGGGCCTTGTCGGCGTTGCGGGCGCTGTCGGCATAGACGACTTGGATGTGGTTGCCTTTGTGCCGGGCCATGAACTGGTCGCGCGACGTGCCGTAGGTCACCGCGTGCATGATCGGCCATTGTGACGTGGTCTCGTTCCAGCGACGCTCGGTCTCCTCGATCGGCAACGCGACGACTTCCGCGCGGCCCAGGTCCATTTTGAGCTTCCCCTTCTCGATGAAGATCCGCGACCAGACGATCTCGCCGGGCCGGGAGATGCCCTTGAGCGTACCGCCGCCGAGCCGGAAGAACATCGCCGGCTGCCGCTCGCTCGACGCACCCGCCCAACCGTCGATCAGATGGGCCGGCGGGGCCGAGCCGCTGATCAGAAACACCCAGACGTAATCCGGCACCGTGCCCGAGCGGTCCCAATCGCCCCAGCGGACGTCGTGCAACGTCGTCTCGACCGGCTGTCCCATCGCCCCGTGGACCCGTTGGATCATCAACGCGTCGAGCCCCGCGCACTCGTCCACCTCGTTGAAATGGATCAACGGCTTGCCCTTGTAGAGCACTCGCTTGCCGTCGCGGCTGGTAACCGGCGGGCGGTCGCCGTTGTTGAGCATCCCCTCGACCAGATCGGTGGCCGGCAGCATATCCTTCAGACCCTGTTGATATTGAATGCCGATCAGGCTACACCCGAAGTCGTCGGCGATTCGCATGGCCGCGATGTACATCTTGCACTGCGTGTGGATCTGCGCGTCGGTCAGGTCGTTCTCTTCGTCGGGCCCGGTGACGAAGGTCATCCCGCGATCTTCCATCCACTTGCGAACGCCGGCCGCCTCGTCGTCGGCCACCTGGGACGTTTCGTAGCAGAGCGCCGACTGGCTCAGCCGCTCCTTGTAAACGCCCAGCGGGAAGAGCAGTTCGTCGGGGATGATCGCGTTGTGCATCCCCATGCAGCCCTCGTCGAAGATCCCCATGATCGCCTTCTCGCGGCGAAGCTGCTTGGCCAGTGCCTTACCGAGGCGTCGCTCGGCCGCGGGGAGCTTGATTTTCTTCAGCGGCGTGACGTGCTGCGTCGGATGGCGGAGCTTGCCCGTGTCGAGCCACTTATTCAGCTTCTTGACGAACTTCGGGTCGCTAAAGCTTTCGCTCCACAGCGTCGAGTATTTCACGCTTGCCTTGGTCAGCGAGGCGTTCAGATTCAACATCCCCACGAGCCCCGGCCAGGTACCCGACCAGTTAGCCAGCGTGAGGATCGGCCCCTTGTGATCGATCAGCCCGGCGAGCACATGGTGCGAATACTGCCAGACCGTCTCGGCCACGATCAACTTGGCCTCCGGGTCGATGCCCGCAAAGACGCACATCCCCTCTTTCTGCGAACTGATGAACCCGTGTTTCACGTCCGGCTTGTAAGGATGGGCCCGGACCAGCTCGTAGCCGCACTCGGCCAGCACCTTAGCCAGATCGTCCTCCATCTCCTTCTGGTTCGCCCAGCAGACTTCGTTGGCCGTATCGCGCAAGTCGCCGCTGGAGACCAGCAGAACCTGCTTCTTCTTAGCCTTAGGTGGTTTGCTCAACTCAGGGATATCGTATTTCGCCATGGCAGGGGCTCCTTGTGTTACATTTCTCAAGCAGAACCGTCATGATACCCAAGCGGCGGCCGAGGGGGAAGCCCCCCCAGGGTGGTAGGTCAGGGCTCGCCCTGACAAGCGAAAGGTCGCCAGTGCCCCAAGCCCGCGAGCCGCGGGGCTTGCCCCCGCGCTTCCTTGCGCCGGGATAAACCCGGCGGCTCGCCCCTGAGAAGCGAAGGGTCGCTCTTATGCTCGTCAGGGCGAGCCCTGACCTACTACCCGATACACATGCACCGCCAGCGGGTCGAACGTATCGGTAAACTTGCCGGCCTCGCTACGGATCGTCCGGGCCTCGTCGATCACCTCGATTTGCGAGCCGACAGGCAGGCCTTCCACGGTGATCGTGGCGGCGGCCTTCGCCTGCCGCTGGTCGTAGTTCACGGCAAACACGTAAACGCTGCCGTCGAACTGCCTCGCCATGGCGTCGATCTTCACGTCGCTCTCAGCACGAATCGACACCTTGCGCTTACAGCGCGCAGCGAGGATCGCCGGGGCCAGCCGGGTGATTTGATCGTTGATCTCGCGCAGCGCTCGGCGGTTCTCTGGCGGCACGCCGAACTGCTTGTACGAAGGCTTCCAGACATGCGTGAAGTAACCGATCGCCGTTGCCCCGCGGCAAATCGCCATCCAAACCTCCGCCCGAATATGCACCGGCGTTACGTCGTGCTGCCGCTCCAACGGCCCGGTGTATTGGCCGCCTCTGCTCGTCTCGATCCATGCGTACACAGGTCTCTCGCCGGCCTGCTTCACCAGCATATCCGTCGCCTCGTGAACCAGGTGGATCCACTCGGGCTTGTTCCATCCGTAGATCGGATAGATGTCGTAGCCGACCACGTCGGTCGCCTTGATGTACTCGGGATACATCGCGTGGCGTTGCGCGTCGGTCCATTTGCCGAAGTGTGGATGGAAGTAGCCGGTCAACGTCATAAAGACCGGCCGCGACGGATCGCCCGCCTTAACGGCCCGATACTTCTTGAGCGACTCGGCCGGCTGCGCGCGGGGTTCGTAGCGTGGCGGTGAGAGCAGGACGTTCTCGCCCGCGGCGTTGAAACCCTCGATCTCGCCGATCGATCCCCAGACCTGCTCGCCGGCGTGCGTCGACGCAACGGTCAGTTTCAGTTGCGAGAAGGTGACCGGATTCAAGAAAGGGAACTTCTGTTGCCCTTTCGCCGCCTTGAGCGTGGCCTCGAGAATCTTCCGGCCGTCGCCCTCGAACGAGACTTCCTTGGCCACGGGCAGGCCCTTGGAGATCGTCGGCCACACGGCCAGACTCACGATGGTCACCGGCTTCTTCAGACGGATCGTCAACTCGGCACCTTCGAGCGGATCGAGCACCGACCAGGTGTGCGTCACGCCGTCGACGAGTTTCCATAGCGGCGTTTTGCGATTGACCGTCAATCCGCCGCCGGGCACGATCCGGGCGTCGTTGACTTGATGTGGCAGGTCGGGTTCGTCGTCGTGGATGTAACCCAACAGGTTCGGCCGGCCCTTGAGGCTTTCGTTCCACGGCATCACGCCATAGAGGCCCGCCTTCTCGGCCGCGCCAAGATACTCGGCCACGTTCTTCGTACCGCCGGAACCGGGCCAGTATCCGGCCGTGGTATTCATACCACAGGCCTTCACGGCGGCAAAGTTCGCCGGGTCTTGCAGCCACGCCATCAGCGGGAAATAGGGCCGGCCGTTGACCTCGAAGACCCGGCCGGCGCGGATTTCCACCCGCTCGATTGCCGCCGGCCGGTCCGCGCCGGCCACCGTGGTCTGGAGTACGCCAAGCAACAGAACAACGCCGCACGCGCCGCAGATGATTCTCATCGTGTCGATCTCCTCAGCACAGGACCGGATGCCCGCCTTTAGTCGCTGATTCTCGTTATTGCCGGTCGAGAAGTCAACGGTGGCCGAGTGGCGGAATCCTTGATCTTCCCCCGTTTTGCCCAGTTTCGGCCACCGGACCACTGGGCAGACAGGGCGGCGGCTGCCTATAATGGAACTGTACCGGTGGGCGATCGTCCCCGGAAGGTGAATACGAAGGCGAATCCAACGCGTACGCAGAAAGACATACCGATGCCCGTCCCGATGGAACTGTCGCGGATTATCATCACCGATACCAACCGCAACCAGATGATCTACCTCAGGGAGATCGGCGGCGACCGGCGGACGTTTCCGATCATCATCGGCGTGTTCGAGGCCACCGCCATCGACCGGCAGGTAAAGGGCGAGCCGTCGCTACGGCCGCCGACTCACGCTTTGTTGGTCAGCGTCGTCGAGCATCTCGGCGGCGAGTTGCAGGACGTGGTCATCAGCGAACTCAAGGACGGCACCTACTTCGCCCGGTTGCGAGTCCGCCAAGACGGCGAGTTGATCGAGATCGACTCCCGCTCCTCCGACGCCATCGCCGTAGCCGTCACCTGCGATCCGCCCCTGCCGATCTACGTCAACGAAGACGTATTGAACGACGTACTAGGGGAATGACGAAGCACGAATGACGAATGACGAAGGGAAATGACGAAGGGAAATGACGAAGGGAAATGACGAAGCACGAATGACGAATGACGAACGGTGGCATCGTTGTCACTTGTCTTCCTTTCGTC
>JABMRB010001364.1 GCA_013202865.1 Candidatus Nealsoniibacteriota bacterium
CGTCGACGGTCACGTCCAGCGAGGCGACGTCGTCGTCCGTGTATCCCCAGACCATGAAGTCGACGACGCTGCCGGCCGTGTCGACGATCATCACCCAGCCGGGCCCCGTCGTCCACCAGGAGAACTCTTCGCCCCAGAAGCTTTCGTCGGGATCGCCCGTGCGATAGAGGACGTCGCCGGCTCCGATCGAGTTGGGCAAGTGCCACAGCGCCGTGTACATGTCGTTGATCTTGAATTCCACCGGGTCGTTGATCGCCACGACCCAGCCGGTCGTATCGACGGCACCTGCCGCGACGTTCTGGATTTCGACGTAGTCGGGCGACCCGGTGCCGGCCTCGGTGATCAGCACGCCCGCGTCGGCAACGCCCGCAGTGAAGGTGTAGTCGATGCCGTCGATGAAACTAGCGCCGGTGAGATCGATCGTGACGGGCCCGATGTTCTGCAATTCGAGGAACTCGAAGTCGTCTTTGTCGTCAAACAAGGCGGCCGCCTCGTCGTCGGTCGGATCGGCCGGGTTGTAGTTCAACTCGGTCAACCGAAGAAACTCCTGCAACGGCCGGCTGCCGACGGTCGAGGTGACGGTGATCGAGTCGGTGGCTATCGGACTGCCCTGAAAGTCGAACGCCTGGAGGGTCAGCACGTTTTCGCCCGGCCCGATCGGCAGCGTGAGTTGCCAACTGTCCGGGTCCGTCCAGGTCACGTCGATCGGATCGCTGCTGCCTTGAAGCCGGATCTCGCGGACGTTGATCCAGCCGTTGCCCTGGAGGCTCACAACCGGCTGATCGACGGTAAGCGGCTGGCCGTTGTTGGTGGTGACTGCGAACGCGGCCTGTGCGGGCAGTTGCCCCAAGACGTAGGCCCGGCGGGCGTTGATGTAGTTGAGAATCGTGCTGGTAACGTTACGCTGGGCGAACTGTGCATAGTGATCGACCCAGTCGGCCAGGTAGGCCGTGTTGTAGGTCGTTTGGATGATGTCGTGGAGGTGTCCGTAGTAGTGGTGCAGGTTGTTGGGGACGTTGATGATCTTGCGGAAATTGGACCCGGTGCCGAAGACGGACATGGACGTGGAGTGGTGGAAGGCGAAGTCCATGTCCCAGGGCAGGACGACCACGCGATCGTCTTCCGGGCGGACGAAGACCTGCAGGTTGTGCGGATACCCTTGGTTGTAGGTGTCGTTGACGCCGCCGAGCGATTCGAATGCAAAGTTGCGCAGCCACTGGTCGACGTCCATCACCTCCTGGCTTTGCAGATCGAGTTCTCCCCCGTTGGTGCTGCCCGAGAGACTGAAGGTCTTGCCGAGTTCGACGATGCGGGAGTAATCGTCTCTGGCCCGCTGGTTCTTGATGAGGAAGTTCCAGCGATAGGCCTCCTTGTCGTCACCCATGTTCTGGATATCGGTGGCGAGAACCGTGTTGGGTTTGATTTTGGAGCTTTGCGGGTCGCCGGCGACGACGGTTGTGGTGGGATAGTAGATCAACTCGAGCTTGAACCGCGTGCCGTCGCTGCCGTTCTCGTACGACGAATCGAGGAAGGCGTCGTCGTAGCGGGACAAGAGCAGTTGTGCGGTGGTGGCGACAACGTTAGCGTTGTTCTTCGGCGGGATGAAGTAGATCAGGTCGTCGTACATGCCGGGGATACCGCCGGCGTGCGTGGCGATGTGTTTCAGCACCAGTTCGCGGTGACTGGCGCCGACGCCGTACGCGCTGGCCGTGCGATCGACGGCGATTACGTCATGGACACCCAGGTAGAGCCGGTCGGGGTGGAAGCGGATGTTGTAGCCGGTCCTTTCGCCGCCGCGGCTGTAACCGCTGCCTTTCAGCCGCACGCCCACGTCGTAGTAGACCTCGTTGCCGGCGGCCACCACGGTCGCCCCGCGGCGATGGTTGGACAACGCGTTGGTCGTGCCGGGCCCGTCGAACTGAAAGGCTACGTCGGCGGCGGTCATGATCAGGCGGAAATCGAGGTGCGGCCCGGCGCCGGCCTGGCCGTCGTCAACGGCGTAAAGGGCGCGAGAGTCGGGGCCCGCGGCGGGGAAGGTCGACGTCTCGCCGAGGCCGTCTTTGCCTTCGATGTAGAATTGCACCACGGCACCGGCCGCCTGACCGGGAATCACCCCCATAAAGCCGCGACCGGTGGTCGCGCCCAGCAACAGGGCGCGACCACCGGTCGCGGCTTTGTGATCGGACATCGTCACATCCACAAACGCCCCGCCGTCTACCGAATACCGGAGCGTCATGGGGTCGACGGCAGCCAAACCGTCCGGGTCGGCCGCCCAGAGCGAGACGACTACCGGCTCGAACGGGTCGGGCGCGATCGGCCCGTGTCGAAGGTCGTCGTACGTGGGGCCGATGTTCGGTTCCGATTGCGAATTCAAGCCGCCGGGTGTCCCGTTGTCTTGCGGCACGCCAAGCAGCGAGGTGCGGGCAAGCCGGTTGAAGTAGAGCCGCGTGTTCACCTGATTGGATCCGGCCAGCCACCGCGCCCGGAACGAAATCTCGTACTCCCGGCCGTTGACCACCGTCTGGTTGTTGGCAAAGGTTGTTTCCAGGTGATTGTGCATGTGCTCGGTCGCCCCGGTCGCGACCACGTGCAGCACCATATTGCCGGGGTTGTCCGGGTCGACGACGATCTGAGTCCGGCCGTGATCGGCATGGTTCCCCAAGATTCGCCAGGTGTTGGTTCCGGTGGTGAACGAGCCGTTCTGGATGAACTCGATGTGTGTGCCGTCCGGATCTTCTACGACGGAGATATCGTCGATGAGAATTTCTCCCGCGTCGAGCAACCCTAAGACGAACTCGTGGAAGCCTGCGGGGTTGTTACTGCCGGGCGGGTGGGCGGCCACACCGCGATAGGTGATCGTTTGCCACTCGGACTTGTCGGTTTCGTCGCTGGCCGCCCAAGCCTCTGCCATCGAGTTGTCGGCCGCCGGGTCGCGGAGTTCGAGGCTGGAGCCGCCGCCGTCGGCGTATTGCGGCCAACGTCCGCCTTCGTAGTAGTGGACCTCGTCCGCCGGGTTGCCGTGGTTGTCCAGCAGGACAATTCGATCGCCGAAGTTCGAGAGCCGGCCGTAATAGTTGCCAACGACGTCGACGCCGGCGACTTGTTGCCTCAGCGCGTCGGCGTCCTTGGCGACGACGAGATACTCGCCCGGCGCGATCGTGGTGCCCGGCGCGAACAGGTAGCGGATGCCGTCGTCGAGCCGCCACCCGGCCAGATCGACCGTCGCGCCCGAGCGATTGTACAGCTCGATCCACTCCTGGGGATCTTCCATGTACGGCGAGCCCTCGATGAGCGTCTCGGCGGCGTGCAATTCGGCACCGAAGGCTACGTCGCCGAATCCGCCGGCGGCCTGGTGGACCTCGACGGCCAGAACGTTGACGCCGGCGACCAGCGAGCCGGAGGGGATCGTCACCGGCTCATCGAAGGTGGCTTCGCCGGTGACGTCTGTGCCGGCCCGGGTCGTATGCAGGATCTGGCCGCCGGGCATGTTGTGGCGATAGACTTCCACGCCGTTGAGATAGAACACGGCGCCGTCGTCGACAAACGGCGTCAACACCAGGTCGGTTGCCGCCGGGTCGCCGTCCCACTGGAAATCCGTGCGGAAGTAGTAGGTCGTCGGCCCCAGGTTCAGTTCGGTGTTGGCGGGGATCGGCAAGGCCGTGCCGCTGAGTTCGGCTCGAAAGCCGCCCGGATTCGGCCCCGTCCCGCCGTTGTTGGTCATGAAGGTTAGTGTGTTGACGCCGTCAATGAAGCCTGAGTCGATGGTTCGCGTCGAACTGAAACTGCCGAAACCGGAATGTGTGATTCCCGTGCTGACGCCGTTGATCAACACGTCGGTGAGCGAATCATCGGCCGCCAGATTCATCGAAACGGTTGCTGTGCCGGGGACAAAACCGGTCAGGTCGAAGGTCGTTTCGTAGGCATAGTCGCCGGCTGCCACGTTGGTCGTGCCCGAAGAGACCGCCCCGATCCACTTCGACGACCCACTGTTGGCGAGCCATGCCGGGTGATTCGCCATGACCGTGGCTGAGATGTCCGGCGGCGGCGGCGTGCTGTGGGCCGATGCGGTCAGCCGGTAGTGCGGGTCGGCTTGACCGTTGCCAACCGGCTGGCCCGTCGCGCCGAGGCCCGTGCCGAATAGCGTCGCCAGGGCAGTCTGCGTTGGATCGGACGTTCCAGAGAAGGGGCCGGCGAACAAGATGCCCTCGCCGGAGGTCCACCCACTATCATCGAATCCGGGAGTATTCCAAGCCGCGGCGGGAAAGGCGCCCGACTGGTCGTAACTCCAGGTCGCGTCAATCGCCACGGGCTGCGTCGTCAATATACTCGCGGACGTCTCCGGTGTGGCGCGACCGTGGTACATGATTTCATTGATCACGATCTCGTCGTGCAACGCGAAGCTGTTCGGTGCCGTCGGCGTGGCCACGTCCGGATAGAGCCAGCGACCCGTGGCGTCGGGCGAGCGCCCCTGAAGCTGGGCGTCTACCCTCACGCCGTCGAGGACCGCACTGCGGCCGGGCTCGTAGAGAAACAAGGAGTCCGCCTCGGCCGGATCGAATTGGAGTTGGGCTTCGGTCACGACGAGCAAGTCGCCCGGCCCGAGCGATCCACCCGGCAGCACGTACTCACTGCCCGACGAACCGGCAATCACGTAGCCGGCCAGCGGAAGCGGCACATCGCCCGCGTTGGCCAATTCCAGCCAGAAATCCGGTGCCGCTGCCGACGCCACCTCGTTAAATACCAAGGGGGCCCCGGCGTGGACCAGCTCCGTTATAAACCCGTTCGGCAGCCCGGGCGTCCCGTCGATCTGGTCGCTGAAGGTCCAGTTCTCGGCCGCCTGGCTACCCGAGCGGGGTGCTATCTTGGCCAACGACGCCCCCGATCCGTCCGCCGCTACGGGCCAAAGGCCCTCGTCGTCATAGTCGACGACGTCCATTATCCGGCCGCTGTTGTTCGCCAGCGTGATCTGCTCACCGCCGTTGGACAGCCGACCGTCGTACGGTCCCAGCGCGTCGGCGAAACCGGT
Organism: Candidatus Nealsoniibacteriota bacterium; assembly: GCA_013202865.1. GTDB lineage: Bacteria > Planctomycetota > Planctomycetia > Pirellulales > Thermoguttaceae > JABMRB01. The sequence goes on from JABMRB010001364.1 coordinate 5,027, forward strand.
GGCCGCGGCCAACTGGACGGGCTCCGCCGCCACGACCAGGTAGCTGCCGCCGGGCATGACCACGGCGTCGCCGAACTGGTAGTCGACCCCGCCGCTGAGCTTCCAGCCGGAGAGATCCATGTCGACGGCCATCTGGTTATGCAGTTCGATCCACTCCAACTGCTCGCCGTCGGCCGGGTGATACATGATCTCGTTGAAGACCACCGTCGAGTCGCCCGAGAGAACCTGCCGCGGCTCGAGCGGCTCGAACTGCAAGCGTCTGCCCCGTAGCGATTGTCGCACCGAGTTGATCGTCTTGCGAGAGCTATTCACCGATGCAATCCTCAATGGGTTGTCCAGATCGAGTGGCCCGGGCGGCTATGCGGCCGGCTTTCGCCGCCCGAGCAGCACCAGCACGAACAAGCCGGCCAAGGCCAGCACGAAGGTCGAAGGCTCGGGTACGCTTGCCGTACCGCTGAGCTCCGCCCGGAAACCGTGTGGATTGGGGCCACCATCATTGTTGACGGCGACGAATTCCAGCGTGTTGATCCCGGGCTGGAAACCGCTGTCGAGGACGAGCGGTTCGCTGAGTCCGCCAAACCCGCCGTCGGCGACGCCGATGCCCGTGGAGGCTCCGTTGAGCAGCACGTCCTGCAAGATGTTATCCACGGCTACCCGGATGGACACTTCTGCGGAGTCGGGATCGAGCCCTGACAGATCAAACGAGGTAGCGTAGACGTAGTTACCCGGTGCCACGTCTGCGTGCAAGTCCGCGACGGGACCGATCCAGGACGACCCCTCCGCAGCCACGGGATCGTTGCCGATATAGTTCGGGTGGTTCTTGGCAACGGTCGCCGGCCTGGTGCCGACGAGTTCGTAGTGTGGATCGGGCGTGCCGGGCGCAAGCACCAGGCCGTTCTCGTCCACGCCCGTGTTGAACAGGGTCGTTATCCTCTCGACACCCACGACCTCATTGGTTACCCCGTACTGGTGCCACGACCAGTTGAAAACCGCTTGCGTGAAGGAGACGGTCAGTTGATCGCTTTGCGCAGTGAACTGATAGGACAACGCATAGGCCCGGTTGATCGTGTCCAGGCCCGGCGGGTTGGCTAGTGCATCGCCCTGGTCGAGCGTGACGCTGTCGTCGGCGCCGGGCGCCCCGTCATTCTCGAAATCGATCTGTGCGACCCGTGGTCCACCCGCTGCACGGGTGTAGATCCGCGTGTCGTACGTGGTGCCCACCGACAACCCGGAGAGCGTCAGCGTCGCCACGCCGCCCGGAGCGTTGTTGCCGTTGAACATGAAGTCGCCGAACAGTTTTTCCACGTCGCCGCTGACGTTGTACCCGATATAGTGCGGGTTGGCATAGCGGCCGCCGGTGTACACGGTGTACGCGAAATTGGGAATCGCATCCACGTTCGCGGTGTCGACCCGCGTGAAGTGAACCCCATTAACGATTGCCCCACCGTCGCCCACGCCCAGGTCGAGCGTGTGGGTGTAGACCTTTGTGAGGCTGATGCCCGAATCGGCGTCGTTGGTGATCGGTAGGTAACTGATGACCCCGCCAAACGCGCCTGACGCACACAGAAGCACAACCGATACATATACAATTGCTGCTCTCATGGTCTTTCTCCTCGCGGTTTACTCCTCAATGGAAGCCAAGTACTGGTGAATTTCCCTCGCATGGCGGCGCAGAGAACGATGCCCGAGCTGTCTGCGTTGCGGCGTGCGGTCGGAAGAATGCACTCGGCCAAGAACGGTAGCCACCCAACCAAGGTGATCGCCTATTCGAGCCGGTGCCGGCGCTGCCTCACTGAAGAACTGAGAAGCGTAGTGTAACCGTTAATGTCGCCTCGGGACCCGTTTGAGGACGGACTGAACCATGCGAATCGACGCCATTTGGGATCGGCTCGCGTGGCCTTGTCAATTAGTGGCCGTTCGAGCCGCGTCCCACGCCATGGGGCCAACTCAAGAGCCACAACCATCAGTATAGCAATTGCTCCAAAGATTTCAAGCATTTTCGCCGCTCAGTAACGCGAAATTCTCCGAAATTCGATGACGTACCCCCTCGTAGGGTGCTGATTGATGGGGTATCCGACCTGTGGATCTTCGAGGGGTATCGCGCTGTCTCTGGTAATCGCCGTCGCGATCTCCGCCCGACTGCAACGCGTCATTTCCGACCCGATCCTGAGACTTTCCGGGGCCGCCCGGCGCATTGCCGTTGCCGAGGAGGTTCGCGACAACGGAATCGGAATCGAGTCTCGCTATCACGAGCGAGTCTTCGGTCTGTTCGATCAACTGGACCAGCGCGTGGACGGCTCCGGAATAGGCCTGGCATTGGTCAAGCGGATTGTCGAGGTCCACGGCGGACGCGTCTGGGTCGAGTCGGAGGGCACGGGGCACGGGGCGACTTTCTGCTTCACCGTTGCCCCCAGAAGCATCTCCGCGTAACGGATCGCTCACGCCCACCGCCGCTTGCGGCCGCCGGCCTTGGCGACGCACGACCGGGTGAGTTCGGCGTCCTGCTGTACTTGGAAGTCAAACATGCCCACGCAGACGAAATCGGCGCCGCTGTCGAAGGCGAACTGGAAACCGTCTTGAGGCGGAATCGCGCCCGCGGCGAGGATCTTGAACGCGATCCACGGGACCTTGACGTCAGACATGAACTCGATCGTCCGCTCGTGATCGTGGCAGAACATGTTGTCGTGGTAGTTCGCGTGCTCCGGCGATTCGGGCTCGAACATCTCCATGAACCGGCGGTTCTCCGGCGGATGCGCCGACCAGTAGCGGTCGTGGTGCAGCGTCTTGATGTAAAAGTCGGGTACGAGCCCTTCACGCTCGCAAAACTCGATCGGCTCCAGACGATGGGCGCCGATACCCACGGGCACGTCGTACTTCTTCATGATCTCGAACGCCCGGACGATGTTGTCCTGCTGCTTCTTGTGGTACCAGATGTCGCTGGCACCGCCCCAGAGGTACGCGGCGTCGGCCCCCAATTCCAGATGCTCCACCAGCAGGCGTTCGTACTTGTCGATATCGGTGGTGATCACGTCGGCGAGCCATTTCATCTTGCCGCCCCACTCGTCCCAGTATTTCGACAGGCGGAACCGCTTGAAGTTGTGATTCTTCAGCACGATCGAGTTGGCGCCGAGTTCCTCGCAACGCTTCAGCGTCATGAAAATGCGTTCTTCGCTGTTGTAGGCGGCCGCCAAATTGCCGACGTAGTCGAGATCCCGCGCGTGCATGTTCATGCTGATCAGATTGCTGCCGCTGATCAGCCGCCCGAGCGTCAGCTTGCCGATCTTGCCGGTGGGCATCTTCTTCTGCCTGGCAACGACCTGAGGATCGTCGAGATCGAGTCTCTTCAGCCGATCGTACTGCTGCTTATCCGACCTCGCGACAAACGTCGGCCGCGTGACGGCGTCCGGTTTCGTCCGGGCATCATCCGCCCCGGCCGCCTGCGCCGCCACACCCAACACGGGCAACGCCCCCAGGGTGCCAAGCAGTTGACGACGGTTGGGTCTATTCTCGGGCATGGGGTCGGTCTCCTGTTAAACAATGTAGCCGTCTCGCTCCGCGAGACGAAGCCTGATCTCGCCGCAGCGAGATCGCTGCTCTGAGAATCATTATCCCTGGCAGGGCTCGAACCTGCAATCCTCGGCTCAGGAGTCAAGGTCGCCCCCCCGAACAAGTGGGCCAAACGCTCCATTCTATGGGGTTTATTGGCTGCTGGATGTTCCGCCCTCGCCGAGAGTGGTACAATGGTATTGACTTCTTACTTGGAGAAACCGACCATGGTGACCACGATTCGGCTGGAAGAGCAGGTCGAGATTCCGCTGAGTATCCGATCGTTGGCCGATTTTCGCCGTTGGGCCACGTCGGATGATTTTCCGGAACGTGGCAGGATCGACTACCTTGCCGACTGCATTGAGGTTGAGATGTCGCCCGAAGATTTCTTCTGCCACGGCACGTTGAAGGGGGAAATCTACGCGAGGCTTCACGAACTGGTCAAGCGGCAGCAGTTGGGACACCTCGTGACCGATCGCACGAGGGTCTCCTGCCCGGACGCCGAACTGTCGGTGGAACCGGACATCGTCTTCTTATCGACAGAGGCCTTGGACGGCGGGCGTGCCCGGCTGGTTCCCAAGGCGGGTGCCCGGCCGGGGCGCTACGTCGAAGTGGAAGGTCCACCGGATCTGATTGTGGAAATCGTCAGCGACACGTCGGTTGACAAGGACACGCGTCGTCTGCCGGAGGCGTACTTCCGGGCGGGTGTAACGGAGTATTGGCTTGCCGACGCCCGTAGCGGCGAACTCTTCTTCCGCATTCAACGTCGTGGCGCGACCGCCTTCAAACCGGCGCCGGTCGACGCGGACGGCTATCAGCATTCGCAGGTTTTCGGCTGTGCGTTCCGTCTCGACGGCACACGCGACGACCGTGGCCACTGGACGTTCGATCTGTGCGAGAAGGCGCCCGAGTGAACGTTGAAGATGCTCTCGACGGCACCATCGCCTCAACCTTCCTCCCCCTCCCGCACGTCGATCCCCAGCCGCTCCATCCGCTCGTGCCATTTCTGACGGGCCAGCCGGCGCATGTCGTCGATCTGGTCGGCTTCATCGACGATCTCGATGCCGATCAGCGTCTCGACCACGTCCTCCAGCGTGACGATGCCCTCCGTGCCGCCGTACTCGTCGACCACCAGCAGCACGTGGGCCCGGTTATCGAGCAACTCTTCGAAGACGAGGCTCAGCCGCGTTGCTTCATGCACGGCCCGCAGTTCCCGCTTCATGTCGCGAAGCCTGGTCTTGCCCTCGTTGCGGTGTTGGCTCAGCAGCACGTCGGTCTTCAGTACGAAGCCCGCCACGTCGTCGGTGTCGTTGCCGTAGATCGGGATCCGCGAGAAGCACAACTCGGGCTCGGCCTGCATCACTTCATGGACCGTCATGTCTTGCTGCAGGGCAAACATGACCGTCCGCGGCGTCATGATGTCTTCGGCACACAGGCTCGGGAAGCGGAACAGGTTCTGCAGGATCCGCAGCTCCTTGTCGTCGAGATCGCCCGTCTCCCCGCCGATGTCGGCCAAGGCCGTGAACTCCTCGCGGCTGAACCGGTGGGCCTTCTTGCCGCCGGTCAACCAGGTCGTCAGCCGTTCGGAAACGAGAATCAACGGGTACAGTCCCCAGATCAGCCATTGCACGAATCGGGCGGTCGACGGGGCCAGCCGCCGCCAGTACAACGCACCGAGTGTCTTGGGGATGATCTCCGAAAGAAACAGAATCAGCAGCGTCAGCACCCCCATCGCGATGCCGACGTACGCATCGCCGAAATAGGCCGCCGCCTCCGCACCCGCCCCGCCGGCCCCCACGGTGTGGGCGATCGTGTTGAGCGTCAGGATGGCCGCCAGCGACCGATCGACGTCGGCCTTGATCTTGCCCAGCAGCCGCGCGCTCTTCTTGCCCTCCTTCTCCAGGTTCGCGATAAACGACGGCGAAACGCTGAGCACCACCGCCTCGGCCACCGAGCAGAGGAACGAGAAGACCAGTGCCACGGTCGCGTAGACAATCATCATCACCAGGTTGATCGGCTGGTGGCCCAATTCACGTGTTTCGGGCAACGGCCCGTCCAGATCGCTCGCCCGGGCGGTCGCCGTCAGCAGCAACCCGGCCAACAGCAGCCCACCCAGCAGTACAGTCCCGAGAATCGTACGAAATTTCATCATGTTGCGTATGGAACGGAAAATAGGCGGTGGCGATCTTGTTCTACAAGGATACTTCATTGTCGGCGGTCGGCGAAGCCCAACTTCCGGCCCCCCGTGCTTGATACTCGGTCGTGCTTTGCCGTACAATCTCGGTATGTGGTCCTGACGCTGTCCTACCGCAAAACGGAGACCGGCTGGCGATGAGAGTCAGCAGAGCGGTCGGGGGGCATTGGGCCAAAAAACCAGTTTTGCCCCCTTTTCTGCTTTGACGGGACTCTTCACTAAAGAACTGGTCGCATGTGGCGACCTGCAGCGTTGTCTCATCGTCTGTCCCGGCAGCCTGGTCGAACAGTGGCAGGACGAACTGGACTGGCAGTTCCATCTGCCGATCGAAATCATGACCAACGACGCGTTGGAGTCTGCTCAGACGGGTCGATGCTAGTGTATCAAGCAGTGGGGGCTCACGTTGCCTTAGCCTGACGGAGAACTTCCCTTTCTTCCAAACCGTGGCGGATCGCCAGGGCGAGCTCTACTGTGTCGCAGGGCTTCGTGAGGTAGCGATATACTCTCCCTTCATTGATAGCGTGTAGGGCCGAGGGAACGGAGGGCTGGCAGTGAGGATGATGCGCATAACTTCAGGGAAAGTGTCCGCGACCCAGGAAAGGAATCTGGTGCCGCACATACCGGGCATATTCTCATCGGAAACAA
>JABMRB010001365.1 GCA_013202865.1 Candidatus Nealsoniibacteriota bacterium
AGTTGCCGTCGAGAAGCTGGAAGTGCAGCGGGATACCCGACGGGGCATGGAACGAGACCGAGCCGTCCTTTTCGATCGGCACGGTGCCGAGGATGCGCTTGACGCCCTCTGACTGCACGCCGGAGACGACCGGCCCGGTCGACAGGTAGGGCCGTTTGTGCCAGTAGGTGTAGGTCTTGTGCTCGATGCTCAGCACGCGCAGGAACCGGGCCTTGCCGCGGAGCACGTCGGGGGCACCCTGATAGACGTTGCGGCTGTAGATCATGCCGTCTTTGGGATCGAGTCGCTCCTCAGGCCCCGGCCAGTCGACCGTATCGACCAACAGCGGCGGCTGCGGTCGCGGCCGCACGGGCAAAGCGTGGAAGATGTTGTTCGTGCCCTCGTAGATCAGCTCCCGGTTGCCCTCGACGTCCATCAGGTAAAGCACGAACTTGCCGCCGCGGTTGGCCGAGACAATAAAATCCTGTTCCGAGAGCGGATAGGGCGAGTAGTAGGCCGAGTATCGCCCGGCGGCGTGATAGTGGGGCGATTCGATCGGGTCGACCGGCCCGTTACCCGACTCGGGCCAGACCATGTCGGCGGTGACCTTCGTCAGCCCGTCGGGGAAGTTGAACCCGTGGTCGGGGTCGATAATGCCGACCGAGCCGGCGAACCAGTTATGATGGGCGCTGCCGGTAAACATCACGCGACGGCTGCCCGGGATGCTGCGGGCGTCTTTCAACAGGTCGGGCCAGACGGTCTGATTGCCCCAGAAGGCGTTGACCTGCGTGCCGTCGGGCTTGACGGTCCAGAGCCCCATGGCCCGCCATAACGGTTTGTCGGTGTATTCCCAGCGCGTGTAGAGGATCCGCCCGTCGTTGGCGACCGAGGGCAGGTAGTCGGGCTCGTTGTTGCGAGAGATGAGGTAGATGTTCTCGCCGTCGCGGTCGCAACGGGCCAGCACGTAGGCGTTGGTCGGCGGCATGCAGCGGACGTAGGTATGGCCACGGGTGGTCGAGAAGATAACGTGCCCCTTGCCGTCGGCTGCGGCCGTGTCGGGCAGGTAGATCGGGTCGAGGTCATCGTAGGGCCCGGCCGTGAGTTGGACCAGATCGGTGCCGTCGACGTTGATCTCGTAGAGGTGGAACGACTTCTCGTTGTGCGGCTTGAAGCAGAAGAGCACTTTCTTTGCGTCGAACGATACGTCGGGCCGCCAGAAGGAGCCGTGCAGCGGCGCCTGCGGCATAAGTTGCTTCAGCCGGCCGGCGGGCGAGAGCCCTTCAAGCACCAGCAGCCGGGCACCGGGCACTGCCATGTAGCCGAGCCGGTGACGCGTTTCGTGGGGCCATTCGCTGCCGGCGGGAAACGGCATGTCGACGAACAGCACGCGGGTGAAATCGACGACCGGGTTACGCAGCATGATGCGACGTTTGATCTCGCGCACCTGAAAATAGAGCCCCGCGTTGGCGGCGGTGAGCGAGTCGGCGTTCTTCTGCAAGGCGTCGAGCCGTGCAAGCTCCGCGGTGAAATCGATCCGATCGGCCGCACCGGCGTCGATTCGCGCGGCCAGCCGGCGGGTCCATTCGATCTCCTGGCGGATCCGCTGCGGCGTGGGGTTGCCGTCGGCCTGATGCAGCCAGTCGCGTTCGAGCGTTTCACGCACCTCGTCGGCAGTGAGGTTGCGGGTCGGCGGTGTCGACGGCCGAACGTACGGCGCCACGGCCTCGCTCTGCGTAGGCCGGCTTTGCAGCAGGTCCTTCTGCCCGCCGGCCTTGAGGATGGCCTCGATCCATGCGGGCGAGAATCTCGCGGCGTCGCCCTGTTTCTCGAGCGACTGGAACTCTTGCTCGATCGCCTCGATCCGCTTCCATCGGCGGGCGTCGGCGGGCGTCTGGTGCTTCCATTGGTCCGCGGTCAGCGGGCGGTACTCGGATAGCGAGTCGATCAGCCGCCGCGCCAGTTCCGCGTTGCTCTCGTCGGCCCCGCCTGCCAGATACTGCTCGGGCTTCATGCCGGTTAGCCTGGCGAACTGCTGGCAATCGTCGCCGAAGCGGACGCGGAGGATCTTGGTAACGGCCTCGGCCAGCCGGTCGTCCAGCGTGATGCGTTTCTCGGCCAGTGCTTTTCGCGTGGCGGCCAACGTCTCGGCAAACGACTCGCCCCGCACGTCCAGTTCGCGAAGCCGCTGTTCGTGGTGGAGGATTTGCTGCTCGATTCTCTTGCGATGTTGTACTAGCGCCTCGGTAGCGTTGCCATGGAGTTGGACGATCTGCTCGGCGGTGAAGGCCTCCCCGTAGATCCGCAAATCATCCATGGCGCCCTGGAAACACTCGCCGCCGTTGCTTGAGCCGATGCAACCCGGCGCCGTGCCTCCCGCGGCAATGCGGCCGGATCGTTTCAGCGAGCCGATCTCGCGGCCGTCGAGGTACACTCGCATCACCTGCCCATCAAACGTCGCGGCGCAGTGATGCCAATTGCCGTCGAGCAGACGGGCCGGTTCGATCGGCGCGTCGCATTCTACGTAGCCGCCGACGTTCAGACCCAGCGAGAGGATCGTGCCGTTGCCCTGGAACGAGAACAACACGCGGTTGTTGCCGTCCTCCTTGCGGAAGATCTCGTTGTACGTATCGAACCGCACCGGCAGTGTCCATGCGCTGAACGTGATCTTCTCGACGCGGCCTAGCGCGGGCATCGCCGGCACGCGAACGTTGTGTTGGTCGCGGAACTTCACGGCGTTGCCAAAGAGCCCTGCGACGCGGCCGAGCCGCGCCGGGCCTGCCGACGAGGCGTCGTTGCCACGGCTGCCGGAATCGGCGCACGCGTTGCCGGAATCCTCGTCGAACGTCCAGTGGGCGATCAGGGCCTTATCGGCAGCACGTGCGTGTGTGACCGATCCGACGGCGAGCGCCAGCAAGGCACCAAAGTGCATCAGCCTATTCCAGATGGCAAAGCGGTAGGGGCTTATCATGGTAACGTCCTTTCTGTGACGCCGTAAACGATTACGGTCATCCGCAAGACTAGCGGCGTTGCAAACGAAATCGGCTGCCGATCCTTCGCCGTGCCGTCCGGGCACCCGATTCATTCGGCGGTGCCGTGGGCGACATGACAACGATCGGCACTCGGTTCCGATTCTTCTCGACGGCGGCCACATAGGGGTGTGGCGTACGGGCAAATCGGTCCAACGTGTCTTCGCTGGCGAACAAGTAAACGTGACCCTCGAAGTAGACGCCGTGCTCGCGGCGTCCGCGAACGAGTTGCTGCGAGTCGGCCCAAAGCACGACGTCATATTCCGACAACGCCGGAGCGTAGCGGTCGGGGTCGGCCAGGAACGCCCGCTTCTGCTCGGGGCCCGCGAACCGGTACGTCTGTGCTCGATACGTTGTCTCCCACTGTCGGAGACCGATTACCCATCGCTTCTGATCAACGAGACGCACCGGACAGTAGCCGTCCAGACCCGCAGTGGGGTCTGCGAGTATCGTGAACGGACTGGGGGCGAGTCGCGACGGGCTACCCTTGGTCTTCTGCCGGAGCGATTCGAGGGTCTCGGTTAGTTCTTCCACTTCTTCCGCCAATTCGGCCACCGATCTCTCCAACTGAGCAACTCTCTTCCGCAGATTACTCGGATCCTGCAACGAGGTTTCGACGGCTTGGCCCGAGGAACCTGCGGAGGCCAATATCCCCAGCAGCACGATCGTCAGTGGAGACGCTTCCATCATTAGGCTCCATTGCTGAATCGGAGACACGGGAATGCGGTTGCGATCCCTCCGTCCAGTGTGACACGACCTCCTTCGGTCGTCAGGACGGGAAAGTCCCTTTCTTCTCGTATCGTTCCACCTCATCCAACGGCACACGCAGCGCACCGCGAATCTGCACGAAGCGAAGTTCCTGCTGTCCGAGCAAGTGCCGGATCTGCTTGCGCGAGACCTGCCATCGCCGGGCCAACTGGTCCAGCGAGAGGCTGCCGGCAAGATCCGGATCGCGACGCCGCGGCTGGGGCTTCATAGGAACCATCGGTCGATCTCCTTCTGGGGCCCATTGTACCACGTTCGAACGGCCGACGGAAATGCGATGTGGGGGGCAAGAAGGGCCGTACGCCGCCGTGCCGGCGCCCGCTAAACGACTAAAGTCCCCAGCCCCCAATCCCAAATCCCAAATCCCAAATCCCACATCCCAAATCCCAAATC